>JBFGLA010000043.1:0-13187 GCA_041576355.1 Burkholderiales bacterium | reverse complement strand
GTCCCCTTCGGCAGGAGTTTTAGCACATACTCGGCTCCAATCACCGCGAACAGGTAGGATTTCAGATTGCGGTTGATGGTGGAAAAGAACACCTGCCCGCCCAGGCGCACGAGTCGAGCGCACGCCGCAACGGTGCTGGCCGGGTTCGGCACATGCTCGAGCAGCTCCATGCAGGTCACGACATCGAACTCGCGCGCGTGCTGTGGCGCGAATTCCTCCGCCGAAGCGAGCGTGTAGGCGACGGCAAGATGGCTCTCATGCAGATGCAACTTCGCGACACCGAGAGCCTTCTCCGACAGGTCGATTCCCGTGACGCGTGCGCCGAGTCGCGCCATGGCTTCGGCCAGGATGCCGCCGCCGCATCCCACGTCGAGCACCGACTTGCCGGCGAGGCGCGCATGCTTGTCGATCCACTCCAGGCGCAGAGGATTGATCTCATGCAGCGCGCGGAATTCGCTCTCGGGGTCCCACCAGCGGTGCGCGAGCTGGCTGAACTTCTCCAGCTCGGCCGAATCGACGTTGGATTCTGCGTGGCTCATGGATGCGGCAAGGAGGTGCGACGGCGCGGGCCTATTGCGACACAGCGGCGCATTTTCCGCAAGAGCGGCGAAGTCGAAAAAAAAAGCCCTGCCGAGGCAGGGCTTTCCTTGAGGCTGAGGCCGTCAGTTCTTGCGCGTGCCGATGACTTCCACTTCCGTGCGGCGGTTCTTCGCGCGGCCCTCGCGCGTCTTGTTGGTATAGGCGGGCTGCTTCTCACCCTTGCCTTCGGTATACACGCGGTTCGCCTCGATTCCCTTGGAGGTCAGGTACGCCTTGACGGATTCGGCGCGGCGCACCGAGAGCTTCTGGTTGTATGCGTCGCTCCCGATCGAGCAGGTGTGGCCGACCGCAATGACGACTTCGAGGTTGATCCCCTTGATCTTGTTGACGATGTCGTCCAGCCTGGCCTTGCCTTCCGGGCGAATCACCGATTTGTCGAAATCGAAGTGCGTGTCCGTAGCCAGCGTCACCTTTTCTGCGACGGGTTTCGGGGCGGGCTTGGCCACTTCGGGCTTCGGCGCCGGCGCAACTTCCGGCTGCGCTTGGGGTTTGGGCTCAGGCTTGGGCTCCATGGCCATGGGCTTTGGCGGCGGCGGCGGCGGCACGGGCTCGGGCGCCGGCGCCTCGGGTGTCGCGCATCCCATGAGAACGGCGAGCGCGATGAGCGAGCCGCCCAGCGCGAATGATCGCATCGCTTTATTGAACATGCTTTTGCTCCCCTATCAAATGAATTGGGTGAGAGATCGGGCGAGAACCGTCTAGTCGCTGAGACACGACGCCCAATGGTTGTTAATTCAAGATCTTAGTTTGCCACAAAGCGACACGTCTTTGCAAGTCTGAGACGTCCAGCCGAATGTACACGCGCTCGCGAATCACGGGCTCTCCGGCTATCCAGACATCGGTTACATGCTCGCGCCCGCAGGCATAAATGAGATGCGAAACGGGGTCATACACGGGCTGCAATTCCGCCGCGTCGAGCGAGACGGCGACCAGATCGGCCGACTTGCCGGGGACGATAGATCCGATTGCATGATCCAGACCCAACGCCGTCGCCCCGGCGAGCGTCGCGCAGCGCAATGTGTCGTGCGCGGGCAACGCTTCGGCGTCGCTTGCCACCGCTTTAGCGAGCAGCGCCGCGTGACGCATTTCCTGTAGCAGATCGAGCCTGTTGTTGCTCGCGGCCCCGTCGGTGCCCAGCGCGACATTGACACCCGCACGTAGAAGCGCCGTCACCGGTGCGAATCCGCTCGCCAGCTTCAAGTTCGAAGACGGGCAGTGCACGACCGAGCAGCCGTGCCGGGCCAGCACATCGATTTCCTCGCCCGACAAGTGCACGGCGTGCACCGCGAGCAGATTCGGGCCGAGCAGTCCGAGATTCCGCAGGCGCTCGAGCGGGCGCACACCGTGCTCGGCGAGCGAGCGCTCGACTTCCTCGAGCGTCTCGTGTACGTGAACGTGAATCGGCAGGTCCAGCTCGGCTGCAAGCCTCGATACCCGGCGAAACGTGGCATCGGACACCGTGTAGGGCGCGTGCGGCGCGATGCAGAACGATATGCGGGGATGCTCGCGACAGCGATCGCGCAGGGCCAGTCCCTTTTGCAGATAGTCGTCGGGGTCGGAGGCGTACGCCGACGGGAATTCGACCACGATCGCGCCGAGCGAGGCGCGCATGCCCGTTTCCAGCGCCGCATCGAGGGCCGCTTCGGGGAAGAAGTACATGTCGTTGAAGCACGTAATTCCCCCGCGCAGCATTTCCGCGCAAGCGAGCAACGTGCCGTCTCTCACGAAGTCGCGCGATGCGTGCTTCAATTCCACGGGCCATATGTGATCCGTCAGCCAGCGCATGAGCGGGAGATCGTCCGCGAGCCCGCGCATCAGGGACATGGCGGCGTGCGTGTGCGCGTTCACGAGTCCGGGGATCAGGAGGTGGCGATCGAGGTGGACCGCGTCGTAATCGGGAAAGCGGGTGCGCGCATCGTCCGAAGGCAGGACAGCCTCGATGCGCCCGTCGCGGACAGCGACGCAATGCCGCTCGAGAACGACTGCTGCGGGCTCTACCGGAGCGAGCCAGCGTGCGTGAATGAGCGACTTGGAATGCACAAGCAAGAAGCCCCAGCCGGATCGAGGGGGCGCCGGGCCGGGCTATTTCGGCGAGCCCTTGACTTCCACTTCCACGCGCCGATTCGGCGCCAGGCATGCAATGAGCGCGCTTTGATTCTTCTGCTGCGGGCAGCTCTTCACCGGCTGGGTGCTGCCGAAACCGTAGGTTTCGATCTTGGACTTGTCGATGCCTTTGGATGCGAGGTATGCCCTCACGGCCTCGGCTCTGCGCTCGGAGAGGGCCTGGTTATACGGCGTCGGGCCTACCCGGTCAGTGTGTCCGTTTACGATGATCACGTCGACACTGGAAAACTCTTTCAGCCTGGCGACGATCTCGCGATCGAGCTTCGCCTGGGCCTGGCCGCTCAGCGTCGATTTCTTATAGTCGAACAGCTGGGTCGAGATGACGGCGCGCACGCTAGGAGCGGGTTTCGGCACCGGTGTCGGTTTCGGCGCGATTCGCGCCGCCTCGAGCGGCGGAGGGGCCGCCACGGGCTCGGGTTGTGCGACAGGCTCGGGCGATTGCGGCACGTCCGGTGTCCCGCAGCCGATCAGCATCGCAAGGACGAAGACTCCGCCGGCGCGCGCAGCCGCTGCGACTGTATTCTTGTACATGCTGTTCAGTACCCCTTTGCAGGGCGATTTAAGCACACGCGGGTGCGCCCCGACAAGCGCGGTGAGAGGAGAAAACCGCGGGAGAAAGCCGCGCAATGCTCCGTCTTCCCGCCACCGCGAGAAGCGCCGGCCGTCCCGCAGTCGAGCGTGTGCCGCATGCTAAAATTTAAAACTTTTCCGCTGCCGGATATTCGCAGCCGCCCGTGCATTCGCATAAGGGGGCTTGGCGAGGGCGTCGCGGGGTACGGGCAAGCCAGTCGAGCATGGAAACCTTCGCCAAAGAGACAGTCCCGGTCAGCCTAGAAGAGGAGATGCGCCGCTCCTATCTCGATTACGCGATGAGCGTTATCGTAGGACGGGCGCTTCCCGACGTACGCGACGGTCTCAAGCCCGTGCACCGGCGCGTGCTGTACGCGATGCACGAGCTCTCGAATGACTGGAATCGTCCTTACAAGAAATCGGCAAGAATCGTCGGTGACGTGATCGGCAAGTACCACCCGCACGGCGATGCCGCGGTGTACGACACGATCGTGCGCATGGCGCAGGATTTTTCGCTGCGCTACATGCTGGTCGACGGACAGGGCAACTTCGGCTCGGTCGATGGCGATAACGCGGCGGCGATGCGCTACACCGAGATCCGGATCGCGAAGATCGGTCACGAGCTGCTCGCCGACATCGACCGGGAGACAGTCGATTTCGGACCCAACTATGACGGCTCGGAGAAAGAGCCGCTCATCCTGCCCTCGCGTATCCCGAACTTGCTCATCAACTGCTCGTCGGGACTCGCGGTCGGCATGGCGACGAATGTGCCGCCGCACAATCTGTCGGAAATCATCGACGCCTGTCAGCACGTGCTCAACGATCCGGGTTGCGGCGTCGAGGACCTGCTCAGGCTGGTCCCGGGCCCCGATTTCCCGACCTACGGCATCATCTACGGGGTCGCCGGCGTGCACGAGGGCTACCGCACGGGCCGGGGCCGGGTCGTGATGCGCGCGCGCACGCATTTCGAGGACATGGAAAGAGGCAACCGCCAGGCGATCATCGTCGACGAACTGCCCTACCAGGTGAACAAGAAGGCGCTGCTCGAGCGCATCGCCGAGCTGGTCAACGAAAAGAAGCTCGAAGGGATTTCAGACATCCGCGACGAATCGGATAAGCAGGGGATCCGGGTTGTGATCGAGCTGAAACGCGGCGAGCTTCCGGACGTGGTGCTGAACAATCTCTACAAGCACACCCAGCTCCAGGACACCTTCGGCATGAATATGGTCGCGCTGGTCGATGGCCGGCCGAAGCTGCTCAATCTGAAGGATCTGATCGAGGCGTTCATCTCGCACCGCCGCGAAGTGGTGACGCGGCGCACGGTCTACGAGCTGAGAAAGGCGCGCGAGCGCGGACACATCCTCGAGGGTTTGGCGGTGGCGCTGTCGAACGTGGACGAGGTGATCGAGCTGATCAAGAAGGCGCCCACGCCCGCCGACGCGAAGCGCGGCCTGATGGGGAAGCCTTGGCAGTCGCAGCTGGTTCGCGAGATGCTCAGCCGCTCGGGCGCCGACGCTTTCCGGCCGGAAGGCCTTGCACCGGAGTACGGCCTCAAGGACGACGGCTACCGGCTCTCGGACGAGCAGGCACAGGCTATCCTCGAGCTGCGCCTGCAGCGCCTGACCGGGCTTGAGCAGGACAAGATCCGCGACGAGTACCGCGAGGTGATGGCTGCAATTGCCGATTTGCTCGACATCCTGGACAAACCGGCGCGCATCACCGCGATCATCGGCGACGAGTTCAGCAAGATCAAAGAGGAGTTCGGCGATCGCCGCCGCACCGAGGTCGTCGCGGTGGCGGAGGACATTTCCGTCGAGGATCTGATCGCGCCCCAGGATATGGTCGTCACCTTTTCCCACGGGGGCTACGTGAAGTCGCAACCGCTCGACGACTACCGTGCGCAGCGCCGCGGCGGTCGCGGCAGGCAGGCGGCGGCGACCAAGGAGGACGATTTCATCGAGCGGCTGTTCGTCGCCCATTCGCACGATTACCTGCTGTGCTTCTCGAGCCGCGGCCGCCTTTACTGGCTGAAGGTCTACGAAGTGCCCCAGGGGAGCCGTACGAGTCGCGGCAAGCCGACGGTGAACCTGGTTCCGCTCGAGGAGGGGGAGAAGATCACCGCGGTTGTACCGGTCAAGGAATTCGACGAGAACCACTACGTGTTCATGGCGACCGCGCAAGGTACGGTCAAGAAGACGGCGCTCGCGGAGTTTTCGAGGCCACGCCCATCCGGAATCATCGCCGTCAGCCTCGGCCAGGACGACTACCTGATCGGCGCGGCGCTCACCGACGGTGGTTGCGATGTCATGCTGTTTTCCTCGGAAGGCAAGGCGATCCGTTTCGCCGAGAGCGACGTTCGTCCCATGGGCCGGCAAGCGGCGGGGGTGCGCGGCATGCGTCTCGGAAAAGACGGTCGTATGGTCTGCATGCTGGTCGCGCGCGACGAGACCCGGACCGTGCTCACCGCCACCGAGCGCGGCTACGGCAAGAGGACCCCGGTGCGCGAATACACGCGCCACGGGCGCGGCGGCCAGGGAATCATCGCGATCCAGACCTCCGATCGAAACGGTCGTCTGGTTGGCGCGGTGCTGGTCGAGGACAACGACGAGGTCATGCTAATTTCCACGGGCGGAGTGCTGATCCGCACGGCGGTGGTGCAGATCCGCGAGCAGGGCCGCTCGACGCAAGGGGTGACGCTGATTTCGCTTGACGAGGGGGAGAAGCTCGCCGGAGTCGAGCGTATCGCCGAGCGCGAAGAGCTCGGCAACGGAAACGGCGACGGTACAGCGGGCGCCGATGGGCACGACGACGACACCGGTGCGGGCAGCGGTCCGTCCACCGGCGAGACGCTGCACTGATGTCCCGGATCTTCAACTTCAGCGCGGGGCCGGCGATGCTGCCCGCGGACGTGCTTGCGCGCGCGGGCGATGAGATGCTCGACTGGCACGGTTCGGGGATGTGCGTGATGGAGATGAGCCATCGCGGCCCTGAATTCACCTCGATCGCCGAGGAGGCGGAGCAGGATCTGCGCGAGCTGCTTGCCGTGCCGGCGAACTACAAGGTGCTGTTTCTCCAGGGCGGGGCGACGCTTCAGTTCGCCCAGATTCCCATGAACCTGCTCGCTGGCAAGGGCAAGGCCGATTACGTGCTGACCGGCGAGTGGTCGAAGAAGGCGGCAAAGGAGGCGAAGGCGTATGGTGATGTCGCAGTCGCCGCCACGAGCGAAGATCGCGGCTTCACCTACGCGCCGCCGCAGGAACAGTGGAAGGTGCGTCCCGACGCCGCCTACGTGCACTACTGCTCGAATGAGACCATCGGCGGCGTGGAATTCCACTGGACGCCGGAGTCGGGAGGCGTGCCGCTCGTGGCGGATGCCTCGTCGCACCTTCTTTCGCGTCCGATGAAGGTCGCGCAATTCGGACTCATCTACGCCGGGGCGCAGAAGAACATCGGCCCCGCGGGACTCACGATCGTGATCGTGCGCGACGACCTGATCGGCAAGGCGGCGAAGGGGACGCCGACGGTGATGGACTACCGGCTGCAGGCAGAAGCGGGCTCGATGCTCAATACGCCGGCCACCTATGCGATCTATGTCGCGGGCCTGGTCTTCAAATGGCTCAAGGGTGTCGGCGGTCTGGCTGAGATCGAGCGGCGCAACATGGCCAAGGCGAACTTGCTCTACGACGCGCTGGACGCGAGCGCGTTCTTCCGCAGCCCGGTCGAGAGGCGCGACCGCTCGCGTATGAATGTCCCGTTCACCCTGGCCGATGCGAAGCTCGATGAGCCGTTCCTGGACGGGGCCGCGCAACGCGGCATGGTTCAGCTGAAAGGTCATCGCTCCGTCGGCGGCATGCGCGCTTCGATCTACAACGCCATGCCGCTGGAGGGCGTGCAGAGGCTGGTCGAGTACATGAAGGAGTTCGAGGCACGGCATGGCTGATACGGCCGGGCGCAAGATCGAGGTGCTCGTGCTGAACCAGATCGCGGCGCGCGGTCTCGAGCGCTTTCCTCCGGAGCGGTATTCGGTCGTGAAGCAGGCCGCCGCGCCCGACGTGATCCTGGTACGCTCGCAGGACCTGCATGCATTCCCGTTCGCCGACCATCTTCAGGCGGTCGGGCGGGCCGGAGCGGGCGTGAACAACATTCCGGTGTCCATGCTCTCGGCACGCGGGGTCCCTGTCTTCAGCGCGCCCGGCGCCAACGCGAACGCCGTGAAAGAACTCGTCCTCGCAGGCATGCTGATCGCGGCGCGCAATCTTGCATCCGCGCTCGAGTTCGTGCGCGGCCTCGATCCCGCCGCCCCGGATTTCGAGAATCGAGTCGAAGAGGGCAAGAGGGCTTTCGCCGGTGTCGAGCTGCCCGGACACACGCTCGGCGTGATCGGGCTCGGCAAGGTGGGAAGTCTCGTCGCCGACGCGGCGATTCGCTCCGGGATGAAGGTGCTCGGCTACGATCCGGAGATCACGGTGGAGGCGGCTTGGAGCCTGCCGTCGCAGGTCCGGCGCGCGGGCTCGGTCGAGGAAGTGCTGCGCGGGAGCGATTTTGTCACGCTGCACGTGCCGCTGGTCGAGAGGACACGGCATCTGATCGGCGCAAAGGCGAGCGAGCTGATGAAGCCGGGCGCCGTCCTGCTGAATTTCTCGCGCGAGGGTGTGGTCGACGAGGGCACCGTCCTCAAGGGCTTGCAGTCGCGCCGCCTGAAGAGCTACGTGACGGATTTCCCGGCGCCTGCGTTGCTCGGGCAGCCGGGGGTCGTCGCTCTCCCGCACTTGGGGGCCTCGACGCGCGAAGCGGAGGAGAACTGCGCCGTGATGGTGGTGGACCAGGTCCGCGATTATCTCGAGCACGGCGGCATGACGAATGCGGTCAATTTTCCCGACGCAACGATGCCGCGCGAGTCGCCGTACCGGCTCGCCATCGCGAACGCCAATGTGCCCGACGTGCTCGCCAGCATTTCGCACGCGCTGGGCAGCCGGAAGATCAATATCCACAACATGCTGAACAAGTCGAGGGCGGAGATGGCCTATACGCTGGTTGACGTCGACAGTCCCGTGCCGGCCGATACCCTGGAGGCGCTCGGGAAGATCGACGGCGTGCTGGCGGTAAGATACATTCCTGCATAGCGAAGAACCGAGAGGCGATACGCACAGCCCGGCTGCACAAAGTGCGCGACACTCACCGGGATCGGCTGCCATTGAACGAGCTAGAGAAACTGCGACGCGAGATCGACACGTTGGACGACTCGCTGCTCGAAACGCTTAGTCGCCGCGGGGCGATCGCGCGCCGGATCGGGGCGCTGAAGGCGGGCGCGCCCGCCTATCGCCCCGAGCGCGAGGCGGAGATACTGAGGCGCGTGACCGCCGTGAACCCCGGCCCGCTGTCGGCCGAGCGCGTCGCCGGGGTGTTTCGCGAAGTGATCTCCGCGTGCCGAGCCCTCGAGGGGCCGCAGCGGGTGACCTATCTCGGCCCCGCCGGAACCTTCAGCGAAATGGCGATGCTGCGGCAATTCGGCCAGGCGGTCGAGGGAATCTCGTGCGCGTCGATCGACGAAGTATTCCGTTGCGCCGAAACGGGGGCGGCTCAGTTCGCCGTGGTGCCGGTGGAGAATTCGAGCGAGGGGGCCGTCGGACGCTCGCTGGATCTGCTGCTCGCGACGCCGCTCAAGATCTGCGGCGAGGTCGTTCTCAGGGTGCATCAGAGCGTCCTGCGCAAGGCGCGCGGCCTGAAGGGCGTAAAGCGGGTGTATTCGCATGCACAGTCGCTCGCCCAATGCCAGCGCTGGCTGGCGCAGAACCTGCCAGGCGCGGAGCGTGTGCCGGTGGCAAGCAACGCCGAAGCGGCGCGACTCGCGGCCAAGGAGGTCGCTGCCTGCGCGATCGGTCCAGAGATCGCGGCCGAGCGCTACGGACTGAAGGTGCTTGCCGCGAACGTCGAGGACGACGGAAACAATCGGACCCGGTTCCTGGTTCTGGGCGGCGTCGAACCGGCGCCGACCGGCCGCGACGGCACGTCGATCGTGATGTCGGCTCCGAACCGGCCCGGGGCCGTGCACGCGCTGCTTACGCCGCTGGCCAGGCACGCGGTCAGCATGTCGCGCCTGGAATCCCGCCCCATGCGCGTTGGGCAATGGGAGTATTACTTTTTCGTCGATCTCGACGGACACCGAAGCGATCAACCGGTCGCAGAAGCGCTCGCGGAGCTGGAGAGTCTCGCTCCGTTCGTCAAGATTCTGGGGTCTTATCCGCGGGCGGAATAGCGTTCGACATCATGCCCATCGATCCCTGCGAGTTCTCGCTTCCCTACGTTCGCTCGATCGCGCCCTACCAGCCGGGCAAGCCGATCTCGGAGTTGGCGCGTGAAATGGCGCTGGACGAAAAGTCGATCGTCAAGCTCGCCTCGAACGAGAATCCACGCGGCATCGGGCCGCGCACGCGCGCGGCGGTGGAGGCAGCACTGGCCGACATCGCGCGTTACCCTGACGGCAACGGCTTCGATCTCAAGCTCGCCTTGTCCAGGCGCCACGGCCTGGACATGTCGTCGATCGTGCTTGGAAACGGCTCCAACGACGTGCTCGAGCTTGTGTCGCTCGCGTTTCTCGGGCCTGGGCGCTCGGCGGTGTACTCGCAGCATGCATTCGCCGTGTATCCGCTCGCGACGCAGGCCCGCGGCGCGCGCTCGATCGTCGTGCCTGCGAGGAATTACGGTCACGACCTGGACGCGATGGCCAGGGCGGTGGCCGAGGACACGAGCGTCCTGTGGATCGCAAATCCGAATAACCCGACCGGGACTCTCGCCCCGGCCGGGGAAGTCGAGGCGCTCGTGCGCCGCGTCCCGGAACGCGTGATCGTCGTGCTCGACGAGGCTTACAACGAGTATCTGCCACCGGCTGCGAGGAGCGACTCGCTGAAGTGGATCAGGCGGCACGCCAACCTCGTCATCACGCGCACCTTCTCCAAGGCGTACGGTCTTGCCGGCCTGAGAGTCGGTTACGCGCTGGCGCATCCGTCAGTCGCGGACGTGATGAACCGTGTGCGCCAGCCGTTCAACGTCAATGGCCTCGCGCTCGCCGCGGCAGCGGGCGCGATCGACGATATGGAGTTCGTCGCGCGCAGTTACGCAGAGAATCTTCAAGGTCTGAAGCAAATCGAAGAGGGCGCGGCGGCGCTGGGACTCGAGTACATTCCGTCTTTCGGCAACTTTCTTTCGATCCGCGTCGGCCGCGCCGCAGACGTGTACAAACGGCTCCTGCGCCGCAGCGTGATCGTCCGGCCCGTCGCGGGCTACGATCTGCCCGAACACCTGCGAGTCACAGTCGGCACGGCGGAGGAGAACGCCAAGTTTCTGGCCGCGCTCGCCGCCTGCCTGAAGGAATGATGCGCCGACCATGAGCGCAGTGCGCTTCGAGCGTGTGGCGGTGATCGGGGTCGGGCTGATCGGAGGCTCGTTCGCGCTTGCGCTCAAGGCGGCGGGCGCCTGCGCGCATATCGTCGGTGCCGGTCGCAGCGAGGCGAATCTTCGCGCGGCGCTGGATCGCGGCGCGATCGACTCCGTGGCTTCCGACCCGGCCGCCGCCGCGCGCGGGGCGGATCTTGTTCTCGTCGCGACGCCGGTCGCGCAGTTCAAGCAGGTATTCGCTTCCCTTGCTCCGGCACTGGGCCCGCGGGCGCTCGTGACCGATGCCGGCAGCACCAAGCGCGACGTCGTCGCCGCGGCGCGCGCGAACCTCGCCGGGGGACTTCCCCGCTTCGTCCCCGCGCATCCGATCGCAGGGGGCGAAGAGAGCGGCGTGCGCGCCGCCCGCGCCGACCTCTTCCGCGCCAAGAGGGTGGTGCTCACGCCGTTCGCGGAGAACGACCCTGAAGACGTCGCGCGCGCCGAGGCTGCCTGGCTCCTGTGCGGCGCGCGCGTGTTCAGAATGTCCACCGAAGAGCACGATGCAGTATTCGCCGCGGTGAGCCACCTGCCGCACGTGCTCGCCTTCGCGCTGGTGCACGAGCTCGCCGGACGGTCGAACTCGGACCAGCTCTTCGCCTATGCGGCGGGCGGTTTTCGCGATTTCACGCGCATCGCTTCCAGCGACCCGGAGATGTGGCGCGACATCTGTGCGGCCAATCGCGATGCGTTGCTTTCCGAGCTGGACCGCTACCTCGGCAAGCTAGGCGGCGTGCGCGGCGACTTGGCCGCAGGCGACGGCGCGGCGCTCGAGCGCTTGTTCACGGCGGCGCGCGCGGCGAGGGCACGGTGGCTGAACGGCGAGTTCGACCTCTGATGGAGACGCTCGAGCTCTTGCCGAGCCGGCGCGCCGCCGGAACGGTGAGACTGCCCGGATCGAAAAGCATTTCCAACCGTGTCCTGCTGCTCGCCGCGCTCGCGGAAGGAGAGACGACGGTGCGCGGGCTGCTCGATGCCGAAGATACGCGCGTCATGCTCGACGCGCTGACGCGGCTCGGCGTGAAATGGCAGCGCACGGATGGCGCGCTCGGGATCGGCGGCGCGGGCGGCTCGTTTCCGGTGAGACGCGCCGAGCTCTTCCTCGGCAACGCGGGGACTGCGTTTCGACCGCTGACCGCCGCACTTGCTCTTTGCGGCGGAGAGTATCGTCTCTTGGGCGTGGCGCGTATGCACGAGCGGCCGATACGCGACCTAGTGGACGCACTGCGGTCGATCGGAGCGGACATCGATTATCTTGGGAGCGAAGGCTACCCGCCGCTTGCCGTTCGCGCGGGAAATGTCCGCCTGGAGCGGGCCGTTCGGGTCCGAGGCGACGTGTCGTCGCAGTTTTTGACCGCGCTACTCATGGCGTTGCCGCTTTGCGCAAGGCCGGCGACGATCGAAGTCGAGGGCGAGTTGATCTCCAAGCCCTACGTCGAGATCACGCTCAACTTGATGCGCCGCTTCGGCGTCGATGTCGCACGCGCGGGCGGGCGCGAATTTCGCGTCCCGTCGGCACGCTATCGCTCCCCGGGCGACGTGTTCGTCGAGGGTGACGCCTCGGCCGCATCGTATTTTCTCGCCGCGGGCGCGATCGGCGGCGGTCCGGTGCGCGTCGAGGGCGTGGGCCGCGACAGCATTCAGGGCGACGTGCGCTTCGTCGAGGTGCTCGAGCGCATGGGAGCGAAGGTCGTGCTCGGCGACACATGGGTCGAAGCGAGCTCGAGCAGGGGTCGCTTGCGGGCGTTCGACATGGACTTGAACCACATTCCGGACGCGGCGATGACCGCGGCGGTGGCGGCGCTGTTTGCGAACGGACCGTGCGTGATTCGCAATGTGGCAAGCTGGCGGGTAAAAGAAACGGACCGGCTCGCCGCCATGGCGACCGAACTGCGAAAGCTCGGGGCAAGAGTCGACGAGGGTGCCGACTTCCTGCGTATCGAGCCCCCGGCGACGCTTGCGTCCGGCGCTGTAATCGATACGTACGACGATCACAGGATGGCGATGTGCTTTTCCCTTGTCGCGTTGGGTGGCGTCACCGTTCGCATCAACGACCCCGGCTGCGTCGCGAAGACGTTTCCCGACTACTTCGACGCGTTCGCGAGAATTTCCGTTGCATAGGCTCGACGCAACCGCCCAATGAGCGTTCCGGTCATCGCCATTGATGGGCCGTCGGCCTCCGGTAAGGGGACGATTGCTAGGCGTGTCGCGCAAGCGCTCGGCTATCACTACCTGGAAAGCGGGGCGCTCTACCGCCTCGTGGCGTTGGTCTCGCTGCGCGAGGGCATTGCGCCGGGGGAGGCGAATAGACTCGCGGCGACCGCGTCGACGCTTGACGTTGAGTTTCCGGGAGAGGCGATTCTTCTTTCGGGTCAGAATGTTGCAGGCGATCTGCAAAAGGAGGAATGCGGCAAACGAGCATCCGAAGTTGCCAGTTTGCCGAGCGTTCGACAGGCCTTGCT
>JBFGLA010000042.1:0-13198 GCA_041576355.1 Burkholderiales bacterium | reverse complement strand
TGCATCTCCTCGGTGCGGATTTGAATCTCCAGCGGCTGATCATCCGGTCCGATGACAGCGGTATGCAGGGATCGGTAGAGGTTTTCCTTCGGCGTGGCGATGTAGTCATCGAACTCGCCGGGAATGTAGCGCCAGTGGCTGTGAACGATGCCGAGGGCGCCGTAACAGTCGGCGACAGTCTCGACCAGGATGCGGACGGCACGCACGTCGAATATGTGCTCGAACTCGATGCCCTTGCGCTGCATTTTCCGCCAGATGCTGTATATGTGCTTCGGGCGCCCGGCGACTTTCGCCTTGATGCCCACCCTGCCGAGCTCCTCCGTCAGGTACGCGATGACTTTTCGGATGTGGCGCTCTCTGTCGGCGCGGCGCTCGCGCAGCGCGACAGCAAGCTTCTTGTACGTTTGAGGCTCGAGATAGCGCGGGCGGACCGAAGAGCGAAAAGCGCTTAAGCAGCAACTTATGCTGCTCGTTATTCGCCGTCACGTCGGCCTGTAGCAGAAGCATCTGCTCCAGCCTGGCGCGCACCCGCGGGTCGCTGAAGGTGAACGCCTCCATTTCCTTGCAGGACACGCACCAGTCGGCGTAGAAATCGAGCATCACAGGCCGGCCCGGCGCGCGCAACCGGTCGTCCAGCTCGATCACCGAGGCAACATGGACCCACGGCGTCGGGCTCGAGACGGACGAAGCACTCGCCGTGAGCGTGGCGAGCGGCCGCAGCGGATCGCGCGCTCCCGAAAGCGCCCCGACGAGCATCGCCGCGCCTGCGATGAGGGACATCACGCCGACCCCTTTCCATACCCGCGACCAGCCGGAGGCGCCATCCGGCAGCGGATCGATCGCACGCAGGAAAACCCCAGAGCCGACGAGCAGCGCCGCCCAGCCGAGCATTTGCGCCGCAACGGGGATTACCGGCGAGACGATCCACAACGCGACCGCGAGCAAAAGCACCCCGAACAACTTCTTGACCCCGTCCATCCACGCTCCGGCCTTAGGCAGCAGCGCGCCCTCGGAGACTCCGACCGCGATCAGCGGTACACCCATGCCCAGCGCCATCGAGAACAGCGCCGCGCCGCCAAGCGCGACGTCTTTGGTTTGGCTGATATAGAGCAGCGCGCCTGCAAGCGGCGCGGCGACGCAGGGGCTCACCACCACTGCCGACAGCACCCCCATCGCGGCGACGGACGCGATGCGCCCGCCCGCGAGCTTGCCGTGCGCGGAATGCAGCCGGTGGCGCAGGAATGCCGGAAGCTGCAGATCGTACAGCCCGAACATCGAGAGAGCGAGCCAGACGAATACCAGCGCGAACGCGCCGAGCACCCAGGGATTTTGCAGCGCCGCGGCGATGAGCGTACCGGAGTACGCGGCGGCGACACCGGCGGCTGCATACGCGACCGCCATGCCAAGCACGTACGATACCGAGAGGGCGAGCGCGCGCGCCTTGTTGATCCGCTTGCCCTCTCCGGCGATGATGCCCGAGAGAATCGGGATCATCGGCAACACGCAGGGCGTGAACGTGAGCAGCAGACCGAAACCGAGAAAGCTCGCGAGGACCAAGAGCACGTTGCCCTGAAAGAGAGCGGCGATATCGAAATCACTCGCGAATATCGAGAAGCTTGGCGACGCGCTGACCGAACGCGGCGCCTCGGTGAGCTCCGGCGGCCCACCGCCGCCCGCGCCGGGACCGGCGAGCGCCGCCAGAAAGACCGACGCTTTTGAATCCATCGGCGTGTAGCACACGCCCAGGTCCGCGCAGCCTTGCGAGGTCGCGTTCAGCTCGAGCGTGTGCGCCGCCGCGACGCTGCGCTCGATCGGAATGCGGATCCGAACGTCCTTGCGGTAGGTCTCGACCTCGCCGAAGAATTCGTCCTTCTTGCGTATGCCGGCGGGAAACTGCGGTTGCCCGAGGCTTGCCGAGGCGCCGGGCGCGAGCGCGAACTTGAACTTGTCGCGGTACATGTAGTAGCCATCGGCGATCGCGAAGTGCACTTCGACCGTCCGAGGATCGAGCGCGCGGGCGGAGAATCGGAACGCCTTCTCGGGCTCGAGCAGCTCGTCTGAGCCGCCGAGACCAAAATTGAGCTGCGCGGCGGCCGGCGCGGCGGCGAGCGCGACGAGGAGCGCGACAAGTCGGGAGAAAAAGGTCACGGTCGGGCGTTGTCAGGGCTTGGTTTCTTCGGCGACCCAGCCCAGATAGGCCGGCAATCCGCGCTCGATATTGACCGCGATAATTTCGGGAAGTTCGTAGGGGTGACCCGCGCGGATCGCGGCCTCGAGCGCCGGGTAGCGCTCGGTGGTCGTCTTGATCAGCACCGGGTGCTCTTCGTCATGCTGCACCGCCTCCTTCCAGCGATAGACCGAGCGGCACGGCGCGAGGATGTTGATGCAGGCGGCGAGGCGCTGCGCGATCAGCTCACCGGCAAGGCGCTCGGCCGCTTCCCGGTTGGGCAGATTGGTGAAGACAAGCAGCGCGCTCATGCCGCCGCCGCGATGCGCGGCACCCCGTCGAGCACCGTCGGGTATCGCAGCTTGATCCCGAGCCGCTCCTTCATACGCCGATTGTCGAGGAGGCGCGACTCGCTCATAAAAGACAGCAGCGTCGGCCCGATTCGCCGCACCGCTTCGGCACGCGAGATGCGCGCTGGCCGACGCAGCTGCGCCCGGTCGGCCACCAAGTCGAGCCACTCTCCCGCTTTCATGCGCGTATCGTCGCATGCGTTGTACACGCCTGCGGGCACATCGTCGTCGAGCGCTCGGCAGGCGATCGAAGCGAGATCGTCGGCGTGGATATGATTGGTGTACACATCGTCCTCGTCGCGCAGGGCGGGCGTGCCCTGACGCAGCCGCTCGAGCGGCAAGCGATCGGCGGCGTAGATACCCGGCACGCGCAGGATGACGAGAGCGATGCCCCGCTCCCGGGACCATGCGGCGAGTCGCCGTTCGGCATCCGCCCGGCGTCTCGCACGCGCCGTGCCGGGATTGACCGGTCGGGACTCGGCGACCCGCGCGCCACCGCAGTCGCCATAAACGCCGCTCGTACTGAGATAAACGATCCGGCTTGGTAGAATTCCGGCCTCCAGGGCGGCAAGCAAATTCGCGCTGCGAGGGTCGGTATCTCCCTCGCTCGGCGGCGGCGCCGTGTGCAGAACCGCATCGGCCCCGTCCGCGATCCCCGCAAGGGTCGAGGGCCGGTCGAGGTCGCCGCCCACGCGGCGCGAGAGGATGCGAACTTCGATCTTTGCCGGCAACCGGGCGGCCACGCGGCGCGCAATGTCGCCGAAACCGACGATTAGCAGCTTCTTCATACGCATATTGTAGCGACCATGCACAGCGTCACGATCAAGCCAAGCGGGCACACGTTCCAGGTGGAGGAGGGTGAGTCGGTGCTGACCGCCGCGCTGCGCCAGGGGTTTGTGCTGCCCTACGGTTGCAGGAACGGCGCCTGCGGCAGCTGCAAGGGCAAGATTCTGTCGGGCACAGTGGACTACGGCGTGTATCAGCACAAAGTGCTGCCCGATGCCGAGAAGGCGCAAGGCAAGGCGCTCTTCTGCCAGGCCAAGCCGCTCGGCGACCTCGTCATCGAGGCCCGCACGATCGGCGCCGCCAAGGACATTCCGGTCAAGACACTGCCCTGCCGGGTGCAGAAGATGGAGCGCCTCGCCGAAGATGTAACCGTGCTGCACCTGAAGCTCCCTGCGAACGAGCGCCTGCTCTTTCTCGCCGGGCAATATATCGAGTTCCTTTTGAAGGACAGGTCGCGGCGCAGCTTCTCTATGGCGAACCCGCCGCACGATGACGAGCTGATCCAGCTTCATGTCCGCCATGTGCCCGGCGGACAATTCACGGATCACGTATTCGGAAAGATGAAGGAGCGCGACATCCTTCGTTTCGAAGGGCCGCACGGCACCTTCTTCCTGCGCGAGGACTCGGACAAGCCGATCGTTCTGGTCGCTTCGGGCACCGGGTTCGCGCCGATCAAGGCCATCATTGAGCACGCATTCAAGAAGAACATATCGCGGCCGATGACCCTCTACTGGGGGGGCCGGCGGCCCAAGGACTTGTATCTCAACGAGCTGCCGGCGAAGTGGGCGGCCGAAAACGTGAGCTTCAAGTACGTGCCGGTCATATCGGACGCCCTGCCCGAGGACGGCTGGAATGGCCGCACGGGTTTCGTGCATCGTGCGGCGATGCAGGACTTTCCCGATCTGTCGGGCTATCAGGTGTACGCATGCGGCGTGCCGGTGATGGTCGATTCCGCCCGGCGCGACTTCATCACGCAGTGCAAGCTGCCGGAGGACGAGTTCTACGCCGACAGCTTCACGACCCAGGCTGACATCGCCGGAGCGACGCCCTAGCGTGCCTCAAGCGCCGGCGCCCTCGCCGAGATAAGCCTCGCGCACCCGCGTATCGGCCAGCAGCGCTTTCGCCTCGGCGGCGAGCGTGATGGCGCCCGACTCCATGACGTAGCCGCGGGTCGCGATCTCGAGCGCGAGGCGCGCGCTTTGCTCGACGAGCAATATCGTCACCCCGCGCGCCGAGATTTCTTTCACGATCTCGAAGATCTTGGCCACCATCAACGGCGCAAGCCCCATCGAGGGCTCGTCGAGCAGCAGAAGCTTCGGCCGTGTCATGAGCGCGCGTCCGATCGCAAGCATCTGCTGCTCGCCGCCGGAGAGCGTCCCTCCGGTCTGCAGCCGGCGCTCCTTGAGGCGCGGGAAGGTTTCGTACTGACGGGCGATATCGATCCGGATCTCGCCGTCATCGCGCGAGTATGCCCCCATCGCGAGATTCTCCTCGACCGTGAGCTGGGGGAAGATGCCGCGCCCCTCGGGCACCATGACGAGCCCCTTGCGCGGCAGATCGTAGACGGGCGCCGCCGAGATATCTTCGCCCGCGTAGCGTATCGTGCCTGCTCCCCGCGGAAGCAGCCCGCAAACGGCTTTTAGGGTCGAGGTCTTGCCGGCGCCGTTGGCGCCGATCAGGCATACGAGCTCTCCCTCGCCGACCTCAAGGTCGATGCCCTTGACGGCCCGGATGCCGCCGTAGCTCACCTCGAGTCGCTTCAGTTCGAGCAGCGTCATGAGGAGCGCGCCGTGCTCATGCGGGCGCCGCAGCGCCGTGAGTAGGCTCCGCGGGCACCCCCAGGTAAGCCTCGATCACGCGCGGATCGCGCTGCACCTCGGCCGGCAGTCCCTCTGCGATTCTCTCCCCGTAGTCGAGCACCAACACCCGATCGCATACGTTCATGACGAGGCGCACGTCGTGCTCGATGAGCAGGATCGTGATTCCGTTGGCGCGAATTCGCCCGAGGAGTCCGCGCAGTGCCGACGTCTCGGACGGATTCATTCCCGCGGCCGGCTCGTCGAGAGCGAGCAGTTTCGGGTCGGTCGCGAGCGCGCGAGCGATCTCGAGCCGGCGCTGATCGCCGTACGGCAGGCTTCCGGCCGCATCGTTCGCGCGGGCGCGGATGCCGACGAATTCGAGCAGATCCGCCGCGCGCCGCTCGATCGCGCTTTCCTCGGCTTGCGTCGCCGGGCCGCGCACGACCGCGCCCAGGACGCCGGCACGCGTGCGCACGTGGCGGCCGATCATCACGTTCTCCAGCGCCGAAAGATTGGCGAACAGGCGGATGTTCTGAAAAGTCCTGGCGATTCCGCGCGCCGCGACCTCGTGAGGCTTCAGGCCCGCCAACGGCGCGCCGTCGAACTCGAACCCGCCCTCGTCCGGCGCATAGATGCCGGTGAGCACGTTGAACAGCGTGGTCTTGCCGGCGCCGTTCGGCCCGATCAGGCCGTAGATCTCGCCGCGCCGGATCGAAAACGAGACTTCCGAAAGCGCCTGGACCCCGCCGAAGCGCTTGTGGATCCCTCTCGCCTCGAGCAACAAGCTCATACGGTACGCTCGGTCAGCTCGCGCTTTCTCACCGCCGAGGGCAGCAGCCCGGCGGGCCTGAATCGAATGATCAGGACGAGCGCCAGGCCGAAGATCAGCATGCGGATCACTTCCGGCTCGACCAGCTGCTGGCCGAAGACCGCGTCCTGAATCGGCCCGACGGTCCAGCGCAATACCTCGGGCACAAAAGACAGGAGCAGCGCACCCAGGATCACGCCCCAGATATTGCCCATGCCGCCGAGCACGACCATCGAGACCACCATAATCGACTCGACCAGGACGAAGCTCTCGGGCGAAATAAAACCCTGGATCGCGGAGAACATACCGCCCGCGATGCCGCCGAAGGTCGCACCCATGGCAAACGCGAGCAGCTTGATGTTGCGCGTGTCGATCCCCATCGCGCGCGCCGCGACCTCGTCCTCCCGTATCGCCTCCCACGCGCGCCCGATCCTGGAATTCTGCAACCGGATGTTGATGAAAATGATCAGCAGCGCGACCACGAGCAGAAGATAGTAGTACTTCATCGGTCCGCTCACGTCGAGGCCGAACAGGCGCTCGTTGCGCGCGAAGTCCATCCCGCCGATCTCGAACGGATCGATGCGCGCGATGCCGATCGGACCATTCGTGATATTCACCGGCCGTGACAGGTTGTTCAGGAAGATGCGGACGATCTCACCGAATCCGAGCGTAACGATAGCGAGATAGTCGCCCCGCAGCTTCAACGTCGGCGCGCCGAGCAGCACGCCGAAGAGCGCTGCAATCGATGCGCCGATAGGAAGGATCACCCAGAACGGAAGGTGCAGCCCGAAATGCGGGCTCGCGAGCAGCGCGTATGCGTAGGCGCCGACCGCATAGAACGCGATATAGCCGAGGTCGAGCAGTCCGGCAAACCCGACGACGATGTTCAACCCGAGCGCGAGAAGAACGTAAAGGATGGCGAAGTTCGCGATCCGCACCCAGGCGGTGCCCGCCACGGAAAGCGCGAACGGGAGCGCGAGCAGCGCCACCGCAATCAGTACGACGCCCCCCCAAAGAACATGCGGCCGCGCCCTCCAGCTCTGCGCAGCGGTCACGAGCGATCCCCCACGCGCTCGCCGAGCAGTCCCGAGGGCCGCAGCACCAGCACCAGTATCAGCACGGCGAACGCAAACACATCCTGATAATTCGAGCCGAACAGGATGAAATGCTTGTCCACTTTGCAGCGTTCGGCGAGCGAATCCGAGAGCCACGAGAGCCATGAGATCCGGCACAGATCGGTGAGATCGCCGATGTAGCCCGCGCCGAGCGCCTCGACCACCCCGAGCAGCACGCCGCCGAGCATCGCGCCCGGAATATTGCCGATGCCCCCGAGCACGGCGGCCGAGAAAGCCTTGAGTCCGAGGAGCGAGCCCATGGTGTACTGGGCGATGCCGTAGTAGCTGCCGACCATCACGCCGGCCGCCGCAGCGAGCGCCGCGCCGATGATGAAAGTGGAGGCGATCACGCGGTTGATATCGATGCCCATGAGGCCGGCGACGTGCGGGTTCTGCGCCACCGCACGCATCGCGGTTCCGAGCCGCGTCTGGTACACGAGAAAAGCGAGCCCCGCCATCACCAGGATACAGATCGCGACGATGGTCAGCTGGACGTTGGTTATCGCCGCGCCAGCGACGGTGTAGATCTCGGTCTTGATGATCTGGGGAAAGGCGAGAATGTTTCGGCTCCAGACGAGCATGGCGACGTGCTGCAGGATGATCGAGACGCCGATCGCGGTGATGAGCGGCGCAAGCCGGGGCGCGCGCCGCAGCGGCCGATAGGCGAGCCGTTCCATCGAGTAGCCCACGAGCATGCACACGGGGATCGCGCACCCGGTACCGATCAGCACTATGAGCAGGGGCGGCATTCCCGACGCGGCGAGCGCGTTGATCACGGTGAACGCCACCATCGCGCCGATCATCACGATCTCGCCGTGAGCGAAATTGATGAGCTGGATAATGCCGTACACCATCGTATAGCCGAGCGCCACCATCGCGTATACGGCGCCGAGCGTGAGCCCGTTGACGACCTGCTGCAGAAAGATATCCATCCCGGCCGAAGGCTAGCAAACCTCGGGGAAAAACGAAAACGGCACCCGAAGGTGCCGTTTCGCGATAGCCAATGCCCGGATCGTTACTGGGCCATGGTTTTCAGGAACTCCGCGTAGCCCAGGGTCTGGGCGCCCTTCACCACGGCGATCGGTTCGATCTTGCCGCCCTTCATCACAAAAATGGTGATCTCCGCATTCTTGCGGTCGCCCTTCAGGTCGAACTCGATCTTGCCGGTCGAGGCCGAGAAGCTGATCTTCTGCAGCTCGGGAAGGTACTTGCTCGGGTCGGTAGAGTTCGCTTTCTTCATCGCGTCGATGAGAAGGTTCGCAGCGTCATAGGTGAACGGCGCATACAGGATCGGGTCGACCTTGAACCGCGCCTTGTAGGCGTCGAGGAACTTCTTCGAGGCCGCTTGCGGCGGGATTCCCGCCTGCGAGCAAAGGAGTCCCTCCGACGCGTCCCCCGCCAACTCCTTCATCTTATCGGTGCACGCGCCGTCGCCGAACGAGAACACCGCCTGGATGCCGAGCTCACGGCCCTGCTTGAGGAGCGGCCCGCCGGTCGCGTCCATGCCGCCGTAGAAAATCGCGTCCGGGTTCTGTCCCTTGATCTTAGTAAGGATCGCCTTCCAGTCGGCCGTCTTGTCGGTGCCCTTTTCGCGCGGCAGCACAGTCACGCCCGCCGCCTTGAGGGTCTTGTCGACCTCGTTCGCGATGCCTTCGCCGTACGCGGTCGCGTCGTCGATGACGGCTACGAGCTTGGGCTTGTTCACGCTCACGAGATAGCTCGCGATCGCCGGGCCCTGCTGGTCGTCGCGGCCGACGACGCGGAATACCCCCTTGAATCCTTGTTCGGTGAGCTTGGGGTTCGTCGCCGAGCCCGAGATCATCGGGATTCCGGCCTGGTGGTAGATCGACGAAGCGGGAATCGAGGTGCCGGAGTTGAGGTGGCCGACCACGCCGGCAACCTTCGCATCGACGAGCTTCTGCGCCACGGTCGTCCCGACTTTCGGATCGGCCTGGTCGTCCTCGGCCACCAAGACGAACTTGGCCTCTTTGCCGCCGATCGTAATCTTCGCGGCGTTGGCCTGCTCGATCGCGAGCCGGGCGCCGTTTTCGTTGTCCTTGCCGAGGTGGGCGATGCCGCCGGTGAGAGGTGCGACATGGCCGATCCGGATCGTGCCATCGTCCCGGGTGCAGCCCGCCACGGCGAGCGCGGCAGCCAAGACAGCTACGGGAATTCCAGGGCGCTGCATAGTTCCTCCAAAGGGTGAGTGTCGCCTACGGGGTTGGGCGAGGGCCGATATCATAATCCCGTCGCGCTCGAAAGTCAGTTCCGGTGCGTGCGCGGGAACTGGCGGCCGCGGCACTGCCGTCGCAGGACGACGCTATTTCACGGAAAGAATCCATTTCACGAGCGCCTTGACATCGGCGTCCGGCACCGCCGCGTTGGGCGGCATGGGAATCTGGCCCCATACTCCGGCGCCGCCCTTCTTGACTTTGTCCGCCAGCTTCGCCTCGGCATCCTTCTGCCCCACGTACTTCTTCGCGATCTCCTTGTAGGCGGGTCCGACCAGTTTCTTGTCGACCGTGTGGCAGGCGAGACAATTGTGCTTTTTCGCCATCGCCTCATCCGCCAGCGCGGGGAAAGATACCGCGAGACCCGCAATAACGAGTCCGTAAACGACGTGTTTCATAAACAGCTCCTTGTGTGAGCGGCCCCGCGCAGCGTTTGCGCGGGAAGCGTAAAAAAGGGCGAATGCTACAACAAGGCTGATCGTTTGCAAGCACGCTTGGCGTCGTCGAGGCGAGACATCGGCTCGAGGCACGTGACGCCCCGGCACAGCCAGGCATTGACCGGATCCGGCCGCGGGGGCTTGTCGAGCGATGGCGGCAATCCGGCGGCTCCGTTTTCGATCGGGACAACCAGCGTATCCGGCAGCAGCTCACGCGCCAGCTCGTCCGACCAGTGCGTGAGCGCGCTACGTTCACCCCTCAGGACAAGCGTCGCCGGCGGCTCGAGCATCTCGGCGAGCGCGATCGCGAGTGAGGCAAACCCGGCGGGATGCTCGCGCATCGAGGGATAGAAAAGTTCCAGCGTGCGCTCTGCGGCGCGCGCGTAGCGCGTCTCACCCGTCAGAGCAGCGAGGCGCTGCAGCGTCCAGGCGGCGATTCCGTTCCCCGAGGGAGTGGCGTTGTCGTGTCCCGGCTTGGGGCGGTGGACGAGCTTCTCGTGATCCTGCGAAGTAAAGAAAAAGCCGCCGCCGTCGCTGTCCTCGAACTGCTCGAGCATGGTGTCGGCGAGCTCTTGCGCGAACCCGAGGTCCGAGACGGAAAAATCCGCCTGCATCAGTTCCAGCAGCGCGGCAAGCAAGAACGCATAATCGTCTAGGTAGGCGTTGAGATGGGCGCGCCCATCTTTGCTCGTGGCGAGCAGCCGCCCGTCCTTCATCATTTCGGAGCGAATGAAATCGAGCGCCCGGCGCGCCGAGGCGATCCATTCCGGGCGCCCGAACACGCGCCCCGCGTGCGCCATGCCGCGAATCGCGAGCGCGTTCCACGACACGAGCACCTTGTCGTCTCGCCCGGGGCGCACCCGGGTCTCGCGGACCGCCAGAAGCTTTGCGCGCGCTGAATCGAGCGCGCGCCGCGCCTCGTCGGGCGTTATACCGGCACCGCTCGCCGCCTGTTCGAGCGAACGAGAGACGTGCAGGTGCCAATGCGTTGCCTCGAAGTTGGCTTCCGCATCGAGGCCGTAGTGGGGCGCTACGATGCGCCATTCCTCGGGCGAGACCAGGCGCTTGACCTCTTCGCGGTCCCACACATAGAACTTGCCTTCCTCGTGCTCGGAGTCGGCATCGAGCGAAGAGTAATACCCGCCTGCGGGCGCCTGCATCTCGCGCACGATCCAGCCCGCGGTCTCCTCCGCGCAGCGCGCGAAGCGCGGATCCGTGCTCGCGAGCCAGGCGTCGGCGAGAAGATAGAGAAGCGGCCCGTTGTCGTAGAGCATCTTCTCGAAATGCGGGATCGTCCAGGTGCGGTCGACGCTGTATCGGCAAAAGCCGCCCCCCAATTGATCGTAGATCCCGCCGTCGCACATGCGCTCGAGCGTGGTCTGCACGATCGCGAGCGCTGCGCGCTCGCCGGTGCGGGCGAAACGGTGCAGGCAATACTCCAGATCCGGGGCGTGGGGGAACTTGGGCGCACCGCCAAAGCCGCCGTGCTGGGCGTCGAAAGTCTCGCGCAGCGAGTCGAGCAAGGCGCGCAATGGCGCGTCGTCCAGCTCCGAGCCGTGCACACCGCCTCGCGGCACCGTGCGCGAGAACGCGGCGCGGATCTGCTCGCCCTGGGCGCCGATCTCGGCCCGCTTTTCCTTCCACACGGCGGCGACGCGCTCGCACAGGTCGGGGAAGCCCGGCAGGCCGTAGCGCGACTCCTTCGGAAAGTAGGTTCCGCCGAAGAAGGGAGTCCCGTCCGGGGACAGGAACATCGTGAGCGGCCAGCCTCCCGCGCGCTGCGTGAGCATCTGGTGCGCAAGCTGGTAGATCTGGTCGAGATCCGGGCGCTCCTCCCGATCCACCTTGACGTTGACGAATAACCGGTTCATCACGGCTGCGACCTCCGCATCCTCGAAGCTCTCGTGCGCCATGACGTGACACCAGTGGCAGGCGGAGTAACCGACCGAGAGGAGGACCGGCTTATCCTCGCGCTTGGCGCGCTCGAGCGCCTCGGGTCCCCACGGATGCCAGTCCACCGGATTGGCGGCGTGCTGAATGAGGTAGGGCGATGTCTCGCCTGCAAGTCGGTTGGGCATAACGGATCCTGAACGAATGCAATGGAGAAAACGAGGCCTGCGCGGCCGTGCCCGGCGAAGCCCGCTCAACGCTCGCCGGTGATCTCGCGCAGTGTCGCGCGATACGCGTCGAGTCGCGGCCCGCCGAGCGCCACCGCTCGCCGCGCCGCGGCCGCCGCCTCGTCCGATCTCCCCAGTTCGAGCAGCGTCTGCGCGAGATTGTTCCACGCATCGGGCGCTTGCGGGTGATCTTCGGTTGCTCTGCGGTATTCGGCTTCCGCCGCTTTCAGCTCGCGCGCGGCGTAGGCGGTGTTCCCCGAGCCCATGCGCGCGACGAGGTTACTCGGCCAGCGCTCGAGCGCAGCCGCGTATGCGCGGCGTGCCGCCGCCGGGTCGAGCCGCTCGAGCGCGGCGATCGCACGCACATAGCCCGCCTCGCCTGCGGTCACGGGAAGCTTGCCGGGGACCATTGCGACCATCGCCCAATGTTTGCCGCGCGCCCAGGTACGCTCGAACTGGGTCATCGTCATGGTGAGTCTGCGCGTCACTCCGGAGCGCAGGACCATCTCCTCGCGCGCGATGTCGAAGCCGACGACGACGGCGTAATGCCAGATCGGCATCCATTCGAGGGAAAGATTCTGGAGCACGATGACCGGATGTCCGGCTGCAAGCTCACGCAGGACGTCCTCCAGGCGCGGCGCGAGGACGTACGCGACGAGTCCGTTGCGTCGCGCCGCGGCGAGCATTTCCGCCTGCAGCGAGCCCCTGCGCTCCGGAATGTAGACCTGCGGGACGAGCGCCTCCGGCGTGGCTTCGACTCCCGCGTGCACGAGGACCGTCGCGAGCGCGGCCGGGCCGCACTGGTAGTCTTCCTGCGGGAAGAAGGGCGTCTTTTCGAGCTCGATCCCGGGCGCGAGATCCTGCGGCGGCCCGGAAACCAGCCGATCGACCTGAGGCGTCGCGCAACCGGCGAGCCAGAGAACCGCAAAAAGCAAGACCCCCGCGCGCGCGGGGGTCCCTGGGCGCATCACGGCCTTGGTGAGGCGCTACCTCTTCACCGGCTTGGTGAAAGGAAACACCTTGGTGAACCCGAGAATATCGGTGATGAGCAGAATGATGAACACGAGCACGACCGCGCCGACGATGTCGCCGCCCGCCGGCAGCGAATCGATGCGGCCGGCAAGCTGCTCGACTTCGGCGTCCGAGAGCGCGTCTAGCCGCGCCTGAACGTCGGCCGGGCGCACGCCCTTGGCCTCGAGCTGCACGCGCAGGTCTTCGCGCGCGAGCAGCGCGGTGAGGCGCTCGCGATCGGCGGATGCTCCCGTCGCAACGAGCGCTTCGGTGGCGACGATTCCCGCCTGCGCGGGAAGCGGGATGACCATCATGGACGTGGCGCGCGCCAACGACGTCTACATCCCACACCTGTGCCACCACCCGGATCTCGAGCC
>JBFGLA010000041.1:0-13343 GCA_041576355.1 Burkholderiales bacterium | reverse complement strand
GACGTTGAGTTTCCGGGAGAGGCGATTCTTCTTTCGGGTCAGAATGTTGCAGGCGATCTGCAAAAGGAGGAATGCGGCAAACGAGCATCCGAAGTTGCCAGTTTGCCGAGCGTTCGACAGGCCTTGCTCGGGCGTCAGCGGGCATTTCGCTGCCCGCCCGGACTGGTGGCCGATGGCCGGGATATGGGAACCATCGTTTTCCCGGATGCGGTCTTGAAGGTGTTCCTTACCGCGAGCGCGGAAGTGCGCGCCCAACGCCGGTATAAGCAGTTGATAGACAAAGGAATACATGCTAACCTTCGCGCCCTTTCCCGAGATCTCGAGGAGCGGGACGCGCGCGACGCGGCCCGAATGGTTGCGCCGCTGTTGCCAGCATCTGACGCGGTGCGGCTCGACACCTCCGACGTTCCGATCGAAGCCGTGGTCGGCCGCGTCCTTGAGTGGTATCGGGAGCGGGTACAGCGCTCGAGTTCCTGATTCGTAAAGGAAAATCGGCTCGCGCGGTGTGTGCTGGACGGATGCAATGCGTTCGGTCCGGAAGGAAAATGGTGGGCGGCAGTGCGGCGGTACCCGGCGAAGGTCGCCGGCGGATCCCTAGCCTGCGCCTGTGTGTGCAACCCAGCCCGTAGCGCTCAATGTGAGCGCCGCGGTTAAACAAGGTTTTTTTCATGTCCAGTGTTTCTCCCTCGGTTTCCAAACCTTCTTCCTCTAACGAATCTTTCGCCGCCCTGTTCGAGGAGAGCCTCAACAGGAAGGAGATGCGCGTCGGCGAGGTGATCACCGCCGAAGTCGTGAGCGTCGATCAGAACTATGTCGTCGTAAACGCGGGCCTGAAGTCCGAAAGCATCATTTCAGTCGACGAATTTCGTAGTGATGCCGGCGAGGTGGAGGTCAAGCCCGGGGATTTCGTATCGGTGTCCATCGAGGCGCTCGAGGACGGTTACGGCGCAACCCGCTTATCCCGAGACAAGGCGAAGCGTCTCGCTGCCTGGCTTGAGCTGGAGCAGGCGCTGGAAAAGGGAGAGAAGATTCAAGGCGTCGTCACGGGCAAGGTCAAGGGCGGTCTGACCGTCATGACCAAGGGGATACGCGCGTTTCTGCCGGGGTCGCTGGTCGATTTGCGACCGGTCAAGGACACCACGCCCTACGAGGGCAAGCAGATGGAGTTCAAGGTCATCAAGCTCGACCGCAAGCGCAACAACGTCGTCGTGTCGCGTCGCGCAGTCATCGAGGAGACCGCCGGCGCGGAACGCGAAACGCTGCTCGCCACGCTGCAGGAAGGCGCGGTCGTGAAGGGCGTGGTCAAGAACATCACCGACTATGGCGCGTTCGTGGACCTGGGAGGGATCGACGGGTTGTTGCACATAACCGATCTCGCCTGGCGCCGCGTGAAGCATCCGTCCGAAGTGCTTTCTGTCGGCGACGAGGTGACGGCGAAGGTGCTCAAGTTCGATGCCGAGAAGAACCGCGTTTCGCTCGGGATGAAGCAGCTTGGCGAGGATCCCTGGGTCGGAATCGCGCGGCGCTATCCGCAAGGCACCCGCCTCTTCGGCAAGGTGACGAACCTGACGGACTACGGCGCGTTCGTCGAGGTCGAGTCGGGAATCGAAGGCCTGGTGCACGTCTCCGAGATGGACTGGACCAACAAGAACGTGCATCCGTCCAAGGTGGTCCAGGTCGGCGACGAAGTCGAGGTCATGATTCTCGAGATTGACGAGGAGCGTCGCCGGATCTCGCTCGGCATGAAGCAGTGCCTGCCGAACCCCTGGGAGGATTTCGCGCGCGAGTTCAAGAAGGGCGACAGAGTGAAGGGGCAGATCAAGTCGATCACCGACTTTGGCGTTTTTGTCGGCCTGGCCGGCGGCATCGACGGACTGGTTCACCTCTCCGACCTTTCCTGGACCGATGGGGGCGAGGAGGCGGTCAAGAAGTTCAAGAAGGGCGAAGAGGTCGAGACCGTGGTGCTCTCGATCGACGTCGAGCGGGAGCGGATTTCTCTCGGCATCAAGCAGCTCGAAGGCGACCCGTTCACCAACTTCATCGCGAGCCATGACAAGAACAGCGTCGTGCAGGGCGTGGTGAAGTCCGTGGACGCGAAGGGCGCCGTCATCACGATTTCACCGGAGGTCGAGGGCTATCTGCGCACCTCCGAGTTCTCGCGCGACCGGATCGACGATCTGCGCACGCACCTCAAGGAGGGCGACGAGATCCAGGCGATGATCATCAATGTCGACCGGAAGAGCCGCTCGATCAATCTCTCAGTCAAAGCCAAGGACGTTTCCGAAGAATCGCACACGATGAAGCAGTTGCGCAGCGAGCAGGCCGCGAGCGCGGCGGGGAGCACCAACCTCGGCGCACTGTTGCGGGCAAAGCTGGACAATCGCAACCCGAACCAGTAACGGGCAGGCGGCCTCCAGGGAGCGGGCGCCATGACCAAATCCGAACTGATCGCCCGGCTGGCGCAGCGCTATCCGCAACTCGTCGCGAAAGACGCCGAGTACGCGGTCAAGATGATTCTTGACGCAATGACGCACGCTTTGCTCGAGGGCAACCGTATCGAGATCCGAGGATTCGGCAGTTTCGGGCTGAATTACCGCCCGCCGCGGGTCGGTCGCAACCCGAAGTCCGGCGAGAAGGTGCACGTGCCGGAGAAGTACGTGCCCCATTTCAAGGCGGGCAAGGAGCTCCGAGAACGGGTCGATTCCGCCCCGTCGGAGGTCGAGACGTCGGCGCAGTAGCATGTTTGCGCTCGGGGGCAGCGTAGACTCGCTCGCCGGGGCGCTTCAATCCCGAGAACGCACGTGGTGACCTGGGCAATCCGTCTGATTCTGTTCATCGTGTTACTGGCGTTTGCCGCCAAGAACACCGATCCCGTCACGCTTCGATTCTTCTTTGACGCGGCGGCGCAGGTGCCGCTGGTCTTGCTGCTGTTCGGATTCTTCGCGGCGGGCGCCGTGCTCGGAGTGACTGCGGTCCTCGGTACCGTGCTTCGCCAGCGACGGGAGATCCTTCGACTCAAGCGCGAATCTCGCCAGAGAGTCGGCGCCGCCGCGCGCGCGGAGAATGAGCCGGGCGCGCACCCGGTTCCGCCCCCAGCAGAAGGTTGAGACGGGCGGGAATGGAATTCGAGTACTGGTGGCTGCTGGGCTTCCCGCTGTTCTTCGGGCTCGGCTGGGTCGCCGCGCGAGTCGACATCAAGCACCTGCTGTCGGAATCTCGAGCGCTGCCACGCGCGTACTTCAAGGGGCTCGATTTCCTGCTCAAGGAGCAGCCCGACAAGGCAATCGAGGCATTCATCGATGTCGTTCGGGTCGATCCCGAGACCATCGAGTTGCATTTCGCCCTGGGAAGCCTGTTCAGACGGCGCGGAGAATACGACCGGGCGATCCGAATGCACCAGAACCTTCTCGACCGCGCGGACCTCGGTGCCGAGCTGAGAACCGCGGCCTTATTCGAACTGGGGCAGGATTACTTTAAGGCGGGGATCCTGGATCGCGCGGAGGACGTTTTCCGGCGCCTGACCGGCGGCCCGCACGCGGCCGATGCGCGCCGCTTTCTCCTCGAGATCTACGAGCAGGAAAAAGACTGGAACCGCGCGATCGAGATGGCCCAGCGCCTTGCCGCGGATTCGGGCGAGTCGCGCGCCAAGGACATTGCGCAATACCTGTGCGAGCTGGCAGCGGCCGAGGCGGGGCACTCGCGGCCCGAGGCGGCTCGCCGGCATCTCGAGGCGGCGCTCGAGACGAGCCGCAAGTGCGTCCGCGCCAGCATTCAGCTCGGCGACCTGGAGCGTGCGGCGGGCAACGTCGAGCCCGCCATCGAATGCTGGCAGGGTATCGAGCACCAGAATCCCGCTTACCTGGCGCTCGTCGCCCAGCGGCTGATCGAAGCGCATCGCGACGCCGGTCGGGTGGAGGAAGGACTGACCCTGCTGGCCGGATATCTCGAACGCTACCCGTCGCTCGATCTGCTCGATACCGCGTTCCAGTACACGCTCGAGGTGAAAGGTGTCGAAGCCGCGTACAAGCTCGTGCGCGACGAGCTGCGGCGCAATCCCACGCTGCTCGGTTTGGACCGATTGCTGGAAGCCCAGATCGTCGCAGCCGCCGTTCCCGAGCGGCGCCGCGACCTCGAGCTGGTGCGAAACCTCGTGCACAGCCACACGCGGCGACTCGCGCGCTACCGGTGTGAGAATTGCGGCTTCAAGGCGCGCCAGTTTCACTGGCATTGTCCCGCATGCGGCGGATGGGAAACGTATCCGCCGCGGCGTAGCGAGGAGTTCGAGCTCACACCATGAAGATCACCATCATCGGGACCGGCTACGTCGGTCTGGTTACGGGCGCGTGCCTGGCCGACGCGGGCAATCACGTGTTCTGCCTGGACTTGGACGCCGCGAAAATAAGTACCCTGAATGGAGGGAGAATTCCGATCTTCGAGCCCGGGCTCGAGGCGGTGGTAAGGCGGAATCACGAGGCGGGGCGTCTCGTTTTTTCCACCGATGTGGCCGAAAGCGTCGCGTACGGTGAGCTGCAGATGATCGCAGTCGGCACGCCCCCGGACGAGGACGGCTCGGCCGACCTGAGCCATGTGCTTGCGGCGGCGCGCGCCATCGGTCAGCACATGACCGCGTACCGGGTGATCGTGAACAAGTCGACCGTTCCGGTCGGAACCGCCGACCGGGTACGGGCAGCGGTGGCCGAGGAGCTCAGCAAACGCGGCGAGCAGATCGAATTCGCCGTGGTTTCGAACCCCGAGTTTCTCAAGGAAGGCGCCGCGGTCGAGGATTTCATGCGCCCCGACCGGGTCGTGATCGGCTCCGACGACGAGCGGGCGACGCAATTGCTGCGCCAGATCTATGCGCCGTTCCAGCGCAGCCACGAGCGGCTGATGCTGATGAGCATACGCTCGGCGGAGCTCACCAAGTACGCGGCCAACGCGATGCTCGCGACGCGGATTTCGTTCATGAATGAGCTGGCGAATCTGGCCGAGAAGCTCGACGCCGACATCGAGGAAGTGCGGCGCGGCATCGGTTCGGATCCGCGCATCGGGTTTCACTTCCTGTACCCCGGAGCGGGATTCGGCGGCTCGTGCTTCCCCAAGGACGTGAAGGCCTTGCAGCGGACCGCGGTGCAGGCCGGCCGCCCTTTGCGCGTTCTCGCCGCCGTCGATCAGGTGAACGAAGCGCAAAAGCACGTCCTTGGCGAGAAGATCCGCGCGCGCTTCGGGTCGAATCTTTCGGGGAAGCGCTTCGCCGTGTGGGGGCTCGCATTCAAGCCCAACACGGACGACATGCGCGAAGCGCCGAGCCGCACGCTCATCTCGGATCTGCTCGCTGCAGGCGCGTCGGTGTGCGCCTATGACCCGGTTGCCGGGCACGAGGCGAAGCGTCTGTTTGGGGACTCGAAGGGGGTCGAGATCGCTCAGTCGGCGCTTGAGGCATTGCGGGGTGCCGATGCGCTCGCAATCGTGACCGAGTGGCAGGAGTTTCGTAGCCCCGATTTCGATACTATCCGCGCCCGGCTCAAGACGCCGGCGATCTTCGACGGCCGCAACCTGTACGATCCGGCTGCGGTCCGCGCCCAGGGGATCGAGTACTTCCCCGTCGGAAGAAAGACGTGAAGACGCCGGACACTTCCGGGGCGCGGGTGCTGGTGGTGGGTGACGTGATGCTAGACCGCTACTGGTTCGGCGACGCCTCGCGGATCTCGCCCGAGGCGCCCGTGCCCGTGGTGCTCGTGCAGCGCGAGGAAGTGCGGCCGGGCGGCGCGGCGAACGTCGCGCGCAACTGCGCTGCGCTCGGCGCGGGCACGCAGCTGCTTTCGGTCGTCGGGGAGGACGAAGCCGGCACTCGGCTGCTCGATCTGGTGCGGGCCGAAGGGATTCGAACGAGCTTTCACCGCGATCCGTCGATCCGCACCACCGTCAAGCTGCGCGTCGTGGCGCGCCAGCAGCAGCTGGTCCGCGTCGATTTCGAGACGTCGCCGTCCCGAGAGGTTCTCGCCTCCAAGCTTGCCGACTTCGAGCAGGCGCTGCCGGAGTGCAACGTCGTCATCCTGTCCGACTATGGCAAGGGCGGCCTTGCGCACATCGCCAGCATGATATCGCTCGCTCGCACCGCTGGAAAGCGCGTCCTGGTGGACCCGAAGGGGGACGATTACTCGCGCTACGCGGGCGCGACGGTCGTGACCCCGAACCGGGCCGAGCTGCGAGAGGTGGTGGGAACGTGGAAGGACGAGGCCGATCTCGAGCGCCGGGCGCAGGCGCTGCGCAGCGACCTCGGCCTGGAGGCGCTGCTGCTCACCCGCAGCGACGATGGGATGACGCTGTTTCGCGCCGAGGGCGCGCTGCACGTGAAGGCCGAGGCGCGCGAGGTGTACGATGTCAGCGGCGCCGGCGATACGGTGATCGCCGCGCTCGGAGTCATGCTCGCGATGGGCGTTGCAATGGAAGAGGCGGTGAAAATCGCGAACCGGGCTGCCGGGATCGTCGTGGGCAAGCTGGGTACGGCGGTCGCGACCCGCGAGGAACTGTTCGGACACTGACATGTACACGATCGTCACCGGCGCCGCCGGATTCATCGGATCGAGACTCGTCGCGGCGCTCAACCGTGCCGGGATCGAGGACATCATCGCCGTCGACAATCTCGAGCGGGCGGACAAGTTCCGCAATCTGGTGGGCTGCGAGATCGCAGATTACGTCGACAAGCGGGAATTCCTGCTGCGGCTCGAGGCAGACCAGTTCGAAGGCGTGGTTGACGTAGTCCTGCACCAGGGCGCGTGCTCCGACACCATGGAAGCGGACGGCCGTTACATGATGGAGAACAATTATCGCTACTCGAGGACGCTTTTCGACTGGTGCCAGGAGGAGGAGATTCCGTTTCTCTACGCTTCTTCGGCCTCCGTGTACGGCGGCGGGCGAACGTTCCGCGAGGAGCGGGGCTGCGAGTCGCCGCTCAATATCTACGGCTATTCCAAGTTCCTGTTCGACCAGTACGTGCGCGCTCGGCTCGACGCGAGGAGCGCACAGGTCGCGGGATTGCGTTACTTCAACGTTTACGGCCCGAACGAAGCGCACAAGGGCCGCATGGCCTCGGTCGCGTACCACGCCTTCAATCAATTTCTCGCCGAGGGAAAGGTGAAGCTCTTTGTCGGCTCGGACGGGTTCGGGAACGGCGAACAGCGGCGCGACTTCGTGCACGTTGACGACGTCGTGGCGCTGAACCTGTGGCTGCTCGAGCATCCCGAGGTTTCCGGTCTCTTCAATTGCGGGACCGGGCGCGCGCAGACATTCAACGACGTGGCCAAGGCGGTGGTGAACGGCGTTCGTTCTGTGCGCGGGGCGCCGGCGCTCGGGCTCGATCAGATGGTCGCGCAGGGGCTCGTCGAGTACATTCCTTTCCCACAGCAGCTCGTCGGAAAATACCAGAGCTACACCGAGGCTGACCTTTCGCGCCTGCGCGAGGCGGGCTACGCGGAGGAATTCCGGACCGTCGAGCAGGGCGTGGGCGCCTATGTCGAGCACCTGCTGGCGACTGGGAGCGCTGCGTGAACAGGACGATCGAGGATTTCATCGGCGGCACCCCGCTCGTGCGCCTGCAGCGCATACCCGGCGACGAGAACCGTCGCAACAACAACGTGATCCTCGCCAAGCTCGAGGGCAACAACCCGGCGGGATCGGTGAAGGACCGGCCCGCGATTTCGATGATCCGCCGCGCCGAGGCGGGCGCTCGGATCAAGCCCGGCGACACGCTGATCGAGCCGACGTCGGGCAATACCGGCATCGCACTCGCGATGGCAGCGGCGATCCGCGGCTACCGGATGGTTCTGATCATGCCCGAAAGCCAGACGGCCGAACGCAAGCAGACCATGAAGGCCTACGGGGCCGAGTTGATCCTCACGCCGCAGAAAGGCGGCATGGAGGCGGCTCGTGACCTCGCCGAGAAAATGGTGCGCGAGGGCCAAGGCATCATGCTCGACCAGTTCGCCAATCCGGACAATCCGATCGCGCATTACGAGGGCACCGGCCCGGAAATCTGGCGTGACACCGACGGCAAGATCACCCACTTCGTTTCCTCGATGGGGACGACCGGAACGATCATGGGCTGCTCGCGCTTCTTCAAGGAGAAGAACCCGCGAATCCAGATCGTCGGGTGCCAACCCGAGGAGGGCTCGCAGATCCCCGGCATTCGGAAATGGCCCGAGGCTTATCTGCCGAAGATCTACGACAAGGCGCGCGTGGATCGCCTGGAGTATGTCAGCCAGGCCGACGCCGAAGAGATGGCGCGGCGCCTGGCGAGCGAGGAAGGCATCTTCGCCGGCATTTCGTCCGGCGGCGCGATGCGGGTCGCCTTGCGCGTTGCGCAGGAGCTCAAGAACGCGGTGATCGTGACGATTATCTGCGACCGGGGCGATCGGTACCTCAGTTCCGGCGTCTTTCCTTCCTGAGGCCCGCTTCGGCGAGCGCACCGCCTCGTCCGCGATTCGGGCCCCTCCGGGCGCGGCGCAACCTTCGATGATGACGCCCGTCCTCGCATTCGATATCGAGACCGTTCCGGACGTTGCCGGAATCCGGCGGCTCTACGACTTGCCCGATTCGTTGCCCGACCATGAGGCGGCCGAGGTGGCGTTCCAGAAGAGGCGCATCCAAACGGGATCGGACTTCCTGCCCCCGCAGCTTCATCGTGTCGTCGTGATCTCGTGCGTGCTGCGTGAGGGCGATGGCGTCAAAGTCTTCTCCCTCGGCGAGCCGGACACCGGCGAGCGCGACGCGATACAGCGCTTTTTCGACGGCGTCGACCGTTACGTGCCGCAGCTCGTATCGTGGAACGGCGGCGGCTTCGACCTCCCGGTTCTCAATTATCGCGGACTGGCGCATGGGGTCACCGCCTCGCGCTACTGGGAGCAGGGAGAGGAAGATCGCGATTTCCGGTACAACAACTACGTCAATCGTTACCACACCCGGCATCTCGACCTGATGGACGTGCTGGCGATGTATCAGCCGCGGAACAATGCGCCGCTCGACGATGTGGCCAGACTGGCCGGATTCCCGGGGAAAATCGGGATGGAGGGCGCGGCCGTGTGGGACGCGTATCGGGCCGGCCAGATACGTGAAATTCGCGCCTATTGCGAGGCGGACTGCGCGAACACGTATCTGCTCTACCTGCGTTACCAGCTGCTGCGAGGCGCATGGGACGGGGTCCGCTACGACAAGGAGTGCTCGCTCCTGCGTGTGGTCCTGGAAAAGAGCCAGTCACGGCACTGGCGCGAGTTCCTCGCGCGCTGGAAAGAATGACGGGCGGTGACTGCCGCTCCGTTCCTCGTCGACCCGTGAAACTGCGTATCGAGTCGCTCGACTCCGAAGGCCGCGGGGTCGCCCGCAATGAGGAAGGCAAGGTGACGTTCGTAGAGGGCGCTCTCGCCGGGGAGTCCGTCGAAGCCAAGGTCGTTCGTCGCAAGCCTTCCTTCGATCTCGCGCGTGCCGTAAAGGTGATTCACGCGTCGCCGGGCCGAAGAGAGCCGCGCTGCCCGCACTTCGGCGCCTGCGGCGGCTGCGCCACTCAGCATGCCGACGCACGCACCCAGGTGGCCGCCAAGCAGCGCTGGCTCGAGGACTGCCTGGTGCGCATCGGCAAGGCGAAGCCCGAGACGATGTTGCCTCCGGTGTACGGCGAGGAATGGGGCTACCGTCATCGCGCGCGCCTGACGGTTCGGCGCGTGGCGAAGAAAGGCGGTGTCCTGGTCGGATTCCGCGAGCGGCGCTCGAGCTATGTCGCCGACATGCGCGAATGCCACGTCGTGCCGGCGCACGTGTCGAGTATGATCCCCGCCCTGCGCGAGCTCGTCGAGGGGCTTTCGCTGCGCGAGCGCTTGCCGCAGGTCGAGATCGCCGTGGGCGAAGAGGTCACGGTGCTCGTTTTTCGGATTCTCGTGCCGCTCTCGCGCGAAGACGAAGGCCGATTGCGGGCATTTGCCGAGGCGCACGGCGTGTGGACATGGCTGCAGCCGAGCGGTCCGGACTCCGCGCATCCCTTTCATCCGCAGTCCGGACCGCGGTTGGACTATTCGCTCCCTGAATTCGGAATCCGGATCGCCTTCAAGCCGACCGACTTTACTCAGGTCAATCACGCCGTCAACCGCCTGTTGGTGTCGCGCGCGGTGGGATTGCTCGATCCGAGACCCGGCGAGCGGATCGGCGATCTGTTCTGCGGCCTGGGCAATTTCTCCCTGCCGATCGCACGTCGCGGCGCCGAGGTCATCGGATTGGACGCGAGCGAGGGCCTTGCCGAGCGCGCACGGTGCAACGCCAAGGAGAACGGACTCGCGGCTCGCGTACGATTCGAGTGCGAGGACCTTTTTCGCATCGACCCGGCCCGTCTGGTCGACCTGGGCCCTTTCGACAAGCTCCTTTTCGACCCGCCACGCGAAGGCGCGGTCGAAGTGGCGAAGGCGCTGCCCGAGGGGTGGCCTCGACGCATCGTGTACGTTTCCTGTGACCCGGGAACGCTTGCCCGCGACGCCGGCTTACTCGTGCATGGCAAGGGTTTCCGGCTTGCGGCGGCGGGCGTGGTGAACATGTTTGCCCACACGACGCACGTGGAAAGTATCGCGCTGTTCGAGCGGTAGAAAAGAAAAGGGCGCCTTTCGGCGCCCTTCGCGGAGCAGGCGAAGCCTAGTCGCGCTGTCCGGCGAGCGCGAGCAGCAGGTGGAGCAAATTGACGAAGATGTTGAACAGGCTCAGGTATACGCCGGTCGTCGCCATCACGTAGTTGGTCTCGCCGCCGCGCACGATCCGGTTCAGGTCGTACAGCAGGAAGAGCGAGAAGACCACGATCACGAGCGTCGAGATCGTCAGCGCCAGGGCCGGAATCAGCAGGAACATATTCGCGATCATCGCGACCAGCAGCGCGATCATGCCCACGAAGAGAAATTTCCCCATGAAGCTGAAGTCACGCTTCGTAGTCGTCGCGATCGCACCCATACCGAAGAAAACGATGCCCGTTCCGACGGCCGCGTAGCCGACGAGTTGCATGCCGTTCTTCATCGCCAATGCGACGTTGAGGATCGGGCCGAGCCACCAGCCCAGCAGCCCGGTCATGAGAAGCAGCAACGCAACGCCGAGGCCGCTATTGCGGTTGGCGGCGATTGCGAACTGCAGGCCGATGACCGCGCCGAGCATAACCAGCGTGCTGATGATCGGCGATTGGACGATGACTCCGCTTGTCGCCATGCCCACGAACGCGCCGAGTACCGTCGGCACCATGGTGAGAGCGAGCAGCATGTAGGTGTTGCGCAGGACCTTTTGCGCCTCCGGCGCAATCGCGACCCCTTGCGCGGTCTGATAGCCCGCGCTGCGGCCGAAGCCCTGGTCGTTCGTTCGTACCGGTTTCAAATCAGGTTGCATCGAAACATCCTCCTCTAGCGATGGAGCAGCAACCCCTCAGACTACCAAACCCCGAAGAAGTTGCAATGCCAGGACTTCTCGGGCCGAAGCGGCACGAGAAGATGAACACCTGGACCGCTAGAATTGGGGCGCCGCGCTCGATTTCCAGTGATTTCGGGTTCCGCCTGGGGCTGAGCAGCGGCGTTTGCACGATGTGCGGAAGCCGGAAGGGTGGCAGAGCGGTCGAATGCACCGGTCTTGAAAACCGGCAGGGCCTTACGGTCCTCGTGGGTTCGAATCCCACCCCTTCCGCCAAGCTCGTGACGGGACTACTGTAAAATCCGCAACCTTTCGGTACGCGCGGGGCCGCGCGCCTCGCGCATCCCCTCATTCGGTGGCCTTAATCGTACAGAAATTCGGCGGCACCTCTGTCGGCTCGGTCGAGCGCATCAAGAACGTCGCACGCCGGGTCGCGAAGTGGAAAGCTGCTGGCCACGACTTGGTCGTTGTACCGTCGGCCATGGCGGGGGAGACGAACAGGTTGATCTCTTTGGCAAAGGAGATCCAGCACCCGCCCGATCCGCGCGAACTCGATGTCGTCGCCTCAGCCGGCGAGCAGATCAGTATCGGTTTGCTCGCGATGGCGCTGCTGGATCTCGGGTTTGCGGCGCGAAGCTACACCGGCTGGCAGGTCAAGGTACTTTCGGACTCGGCCTTCACCAAGGCGCGCATCGCCTCGATCGACGTCGAGCGAGTACGCAGGGATCTCGCCGAGGGTCGAGTCGTCGTCGTCGCGGGGTTCCAGGGCGTGGACGCGCAGGGGAATATCACAACGCTTGGCCGCGGCGGATCGGACACCTCAGCAGTGGCGCTTGCCGCTGCGCTCAAGGCAGATGAATGCCAGATCTACACCGACGTCGACGGGGTCTATACGACCGACCCGCGCATAGTGCCGGAAGCGCGGCGGCTGAAGACCGTCACTTTCGAGGAAATGCTCGAAATGGCGAGTCTCGGCTCGAAGGTTCTGCAGATCCGCTCGGTCGAATTCGCCGGCAAGTACAAGGTGCCGACGCGGGTCCTGTCCAGCCTCACCGATCCGATGTTGCCGGTCGAGGAGGAGGCCCGATCCGGGACACTGGTCACATTCGAGGAAGATCCCCATATGGCGATGGAGAAAGCCGTCATTTCCGGCGTGGCGTTCAGCCGCGACGAGGCGAAGATCACCGTGCACGACGTGCCCGACAAACCTGGCATCGCTTACGCGATCCTGGGTCCGATCGCAGACGCGAACATCGATGTCGATGTGATCGTGCAGAACGTCGGCCACGACGCCATGACCGACCTCTCGTTTACGGTGAACCGGAACGATTACGGCAAAGCGATCAAGCTCCTGAAGGACCAGGTGATGCCGCACATCAAGTGTCGCGACGTGAGCGGTGACGACAAGATCGGCAAGGTATCGATCGTCGGTTTGGGCATGCGCTCGCATGCCGGAATCGCGGCGAAAATGTTCCGTACGCTGGCTGAGGAGGGAATCAACATCCAGATGATCTCGACTTCGGAGATCAAGTGCTCGGTCGTGATCGAGGAGAAATATCTCGAGCTCGCGGTGCGCGTGCTGCACAAGGCGTTCGACCTCGATCAGGAGTAAAATTCCGTCCGACTTAAACGGCAAGCGGAGAGATGCCCGAGCGGCTGAAGGGGGCGCCCTGCTAAGGCGTTATACGGGCAAAACCCGTATCGAGGGTTCGAATCCCTCTCTCTCCGCCACTTCCGGAAGCGGCCCCCGCAAGGGCCGTTTTCTTTTGGCCGCGCGGAAACAATAACGAACGCATGATCGACCGCAAGCCGCTCGACGCCGCCGCTTTCTCGCTGATGGTGGTTCTTACCGCGCTGTGGGGCTTCCAGCAGGTCACCATCAAAGTCGCCGCGCCGGACGTCTCGCTCGTGATGCAGGCTGCGAT
>JBFGLA010000040.1:0-13366 GCA_041576355.1 Burkholderiales bacterium | reverse complement strand
TCCCGAAACGCGGGAGGTGCCGGCGTGTTTCGGGTTGCTGAGCGGTACTGCTGTACACAATGGTTCGAAATCGCGCCTGGAAGGCCTATATGCGAGCGGCGTTATGGCAAGTACCGCGCCCCTTTGGCGGGTTCGGGCAAGTTCGCGATGGCAGGCGGCAGGTGGAGCATCAAGCGTGTAACCGCTTTTGGCCGACAGCGGCCTTAGCGCACCTCACCCGTAATGCTTCCTCTCCTTCCGCCTTCTCCCCGCCCGCTGCACCACCCCCCCTCGAATCGTATAAGGCGGCACGAGCTCAAACCCGCCGTACTTCGGATTGAGCGGCTCCAAAAACCGGCGCTCGCCCTCCACCACCAGCCGCCGGAAGAAGATATCGCCCGCGTACTCGACGATCACGTACGAGCCGTGCTTCGCGACAAACCCCGGGTCGACGATGACGATGCAGCCGTCGGGGAACTCCGGCTCCATGCTGTCGCCGAGCACGCGCAGGGCGTAGGGCTCTGACGCGCTGCAGCCGCTATCAGCCATCGTCCACCGGGGGTTTCTTGTGGATGCGAACGACCTTCTGCGGCGACGGCTCGTCCGCATAGCGCGGGCGTGCATCGTTCTCTCTCCCGGCCGCCTCGGCCAGCTCGCGCTCGCGCGCGCTGATGAGCGCCAGGCACTGGCGCAGGTCCTCGATGGTGGCGTCCGACAGGGGATGTTGCATGCCGTGCGGGGTCGCGGTGTCGCGCACGACGCCGGCGAGGGTGCGCTTCACCGCCCGCAGGATGCGTTCCTCCTTCGACAGCTCGCTCATAGGTCCGACCACATGCGGATCAAGTTGAGGTAAGCGGCGTTCACCTGCGCGGTCTCCACCGCCTCGGGCGCACTTTGCAGCAGTTTCTCGCGCGCCGCGTTGAGCCCGTAGAGCAGCTCGCGCCGCGCCGGGTCGCGCACGATGCTCTGCACCCAGGTGACGGCGACCAGGCGCTCGCCGCGCGTGACCGGGTTGACGTGGTGGATGCTGCCGGCCGGGTAGAGCACGGCATCGCCCGCCGGGAGCTTCACCGCCTGCTCGCCCGCCGCGCCGCGGATGACAAGCTCGCCGCCATCGTACTCCTCGGGCGCATTCAGGAACACCGTCACCGCGACGTCCGACCGATACATCACGCCGCCCGCGCCCATGATCGGATCGTCGAGGTGATCGCCGTAGGCCATGCCGGGCGCATAGCGCACGTACAGCGGCGTCGCGGCGTGCAAGGGGAGGGCGCCGCCGCGGTACACCGGGTGGCGCGCGAGGTTGCCCATCACCAGCTCGTCGAGCCGCTCGAGCTCCGGCGCGCCGCGCTCGGCTTCGACGTTCTTCTTGACGCGGCGCGCGGCGGCGCCGGCGGAGGCCCGCCCGTCGACGAAGCGCGCTTGCGCGAGCCAGGAGCGCGCGAGCGCGAGCTCGTCGGCCTTAAGGACGCCGGGAACGGGGAGCAGCATGCGGTCTCACGTATCGGGCTGCGGCATCGGCAGCCCGGCCAGCTTGCAGACTTGGCGAACCGGATCGGACGGGAAGAGGCGATAGATGTGCTTCTCGTAGGCCTTGCGGTCGCGAAAGCGCGCGCCCTGGCGCTTGCCCAGCTCCAGGATCATCCGGCGCATGGTCGGCAGGCTTTGCGTCTCGCGGTAGTAGTCGCGGAAATACCAGATCAGCTCCCAATGGTCGACGTAGAGCTCGATGCCGTCGCGCTGCGCGAGCGCGCGCGCGAAGTCCTCGCTCCAGTCCTCGAGATCGAGCAGAAACCCCTGCTCGTCGGTCTCGATGATCCTGCCGTCGACCTCGAGCTGCATATCGCACCCGATTCACGCGAAGCAGATCCATGTCGTGGCGATGTACTTGACGCCTTCCTGCAACGTGACGCCGCGATGCACGTGCGTCCAGAACGGGGGGAAGAGCAGGAGCTTCCCTTGCTCCGGCCGGATCGAGATGCCCTGCAGCGGAAACTCGGTCTCGCCGCCCGGCCCCGGGACGTCGTTCAGATACCAGATCGCCACCAGCTGGCGCTCGGCGAACGGGCCCGGCCCCGCGTCGACGTGCCAATGGTAATACTCCCCGGGCCGAGTGCGCTGCAGGTTGTAGCCGATGTCCTTGAAGGAGTTGGCGGCGAAGAACGGAAACTCGAGCGCGAACGCGTTGAAGGTCGACACCAGCTGCTGCGACAGGATGCGGTCGATGTCGCGCCAGTCCTCGCGCCCGCTGATGCGCAGGTCGGTCGAGCGCTTGACTTGCGGCGCTTCCTCGCCCGCCTGGCCGATGCGCCCGGCAACCTGCTGCTCGGGGCAGGCTTCGAAGCGCCGGATCGCTTCCAGGCACACGTCGGCCGGCAGCGCGCGCTCGACCTCGTAGACGAAGCTGAGCGGCTTCACCTCGCGGATGCGCGCCTCGGCAAGCGCCATCGCTAGGCGTAGAGCAGCTCGGTGTTCTGCATCTCGCCGCCGGCGTCGATGTCGACGCCGATCGCCCCCGGCATGCGCAGCGCGATGTAGCCGGCCATCAGCATCGCGCTGGCCTCGTTGCCCTGCATGATGCTGGTGAGGAGCTTGTCGGCGACGATCTGGCAGCGCTGCAGCCGGTCGGGGCGCTCGACGAACTCGCGGCTCATCTGCCAGCCGCGGTCCATGTCGCGATCGAGCTTGTCGTGGAATTCCCCGGCCTCGCGCAGCAGCTCCTCCGGGATCTCCACCGCGTAGACCTGCTCGTCGATAACTACTTTGAATCGCACCCTCATTCCGCCTTAATTGAAAGTCCCAGGCCAATCATTACCATATGCGCATCGCAAATTCGAGAGAGCGCACGTCATGGGCACCGTCTACTACGAAACCATCGACCGCATGGAAAAGAAGGGGGTCGATCCCGAGTACATCAACGGCTGGGCTTCCGGCTTCCTGCACAATCCGAAGCGGGAAGAGCAGCGCTCGAGCGAAGCCTACGAAGCGGGCTACGCGCGCGGCCTGGAGAAGGATACCGGCGGCTTCGAGGACTGGATCAAGAAGTAGCCGGCGCCGCGCCCGAGTCCTTCTCGGCGAGCGCGCGCCACTTCGCGGCCTCGCCGGGGTCGCGCGCGACGCCGACGCCCTTCTCGTACATCATCGCGAGCGTCGATTGCGATCCCGCCAGGCCCTGCGCGGCGGCGAGGCGGAACCACTGCGCGGCTTCCGCGGGATCGGCCTTGGTGCATTCGCCCTGAAAGTACATGAATCCGAGGCCGTGCTGGGCGAGGGCAAAGCCCTGCTCGGCGGCGGCGCGCATCCATTTCACGGCGCTGGCGCAGTTCTTCACCATGCCCAGGCCCACCTGCGCCATGATCGCGACGCGGTATTGCGCCTGCGGCTCGCCCCGCTCGGCGAGCGGCAACAGCAGCTGCATCGCCCGGGCGAATTCCTTGGCCTCGAAAGCGGCGATGCCGCTCGCCAACTCCATATCCAGTCCTGACATGTCGTTCTCCTGCGGCTATTATCCGTGAACTCGCTTTACTGAACCACGAGCATGGCCATCATCAGCAGCCGCCCCTCGGTGGCGCTCGTCAAGACCCGCTGGCGCAAGAAAGGCCCGCGCAGCCTCGGCGAGCGCGCGGGGGTGATCGGCGCGAACGTGTGGAAGCTCTCCCTCGAGATCTTCAAGCACATGGAGAAAGAGGGCTTTCGCTTCGGCTCGGACCGCCTCGTCACCCACGTGCTCACCGAGTTCATCGCGTTCAGCGTGCAGCTCGTCGACCGCGCCGTGTACGGCCGGCTCGCCGAGGCCGACCGCGCGACTCTCGTCGCCGAGGTGGTGCGCCACCTCGCGGCCACCATGGAAAACAACCAGCTCGATCTGTTCGGACCCGGAGAATACCGCAAGCCCTTCATCGACGCGCTCAACGCGCGCTTCGGCGAGTACGCCGAGTTCGATTACCGCGACGGCGAGCCGAGCTACTCGTGCCTGCGCTTTTTCGCCGCCAAAGTGTCCGACGCGATGGCCGAGAGCGACAACAAGTGGGTGGTCGAGCAGATGATGGACATCGAGGCGCCGGAAATGGTGCGCCTGGTCAGGAAGCTCGTCGAGCAGACGGTGGAAGGAGGAGCTCCAACGCCGCCTCGCGCTCAGCCGGGCTGAGCGCGAGCAGCCCGCGCGCGGTCTCGAGCCAGCGCGCCTCGCCCTCGCGCACGGCCTGCGCCAGCGGCGCGAGCGAGCCGGTGCGCAGGGACTCCCGGTAAGCCTCCGGCGCCTGCGGAAACAGATCGCGCCGCGGCGCATCGAAGGTGGCGAAATAGAAATGCAGCGCCGGCAGGTTCGCGCGCGCGAGCAGCTCCGGCAGCGTCGACAGGCAATCGGCGAGCAGGTCGCGCACCGCGCGCGCGAGCGCCTCGGCGCGCGTGCGCGCCAGCGCCGCCATCATGTCGCGCCAGCCTTCGCCCAGCCGCTCGCCGGCCATCGCCTCGCCGACTTCGTGCAGGATCATGGTCTCCATCTCGTTCTCGGCCATGCGCGCGAGCGCCGCCTCGGTGTCGCCGACGAAGTCGTAGCTCGCGAGCGCGCGCGCCAGGGTGTTGTCCTGCTTGCGCCACTGCCACTCCTCGATCTTCTCCCACAGGTAGCGGCGTACCGACTCCAGGCGCACGAAGATGGTGCGCCCCTGCAGCATCGCCGGCGGCGCGGCCAGCTCGCGCGCGTACTCGCAGGACGAAATCAGCACCGTGAAGCCGGCGCGCTTCTCCACGCGCAGCAGCTCCCCCAGGAAGAACACCGGCTTGTGGAAGCGTCCATAGCCGGCGCTGTAGACGAAGCCCTGCGGCAGCAATTCCCGATTGGCGACATCGGCTTCGAGCGGATCGACCTCGCCGCGCGCGAGCGGAAGCGGCCGAAAGGCCTCGGATTCGATCGCGCTCCACTGCGCTTCGCGCGCGCTGAGCCAGCTGCCGAGCTCGTCCTTGGGCAGCGCGCGCGTGAACGGCAGCTCGTTCTCCCAGCGGTAGTACTCGCGCATCTTGAGCAGGAAGGTGCACAGGCCGTAGTCGCCGGCGTAGCGCGCATCCGAGATGTCGCAGTTATGCTGCACCGCGCTCGCGAGCTGCGGCAGGTTTCGCAGGGTCATCGGGACATCGGTTCGGCTCATCGCAACGCGTCGTCGTCGGCTATACTCAGTCTAGCACCGCAGGGAATTCCGACGCATGACCGAAACCAAGCTCAAGCCGAACGTCACCCTCAACATGACCGGCACCGCGTGTCCAGGGCCGCTGCTGGGCGCCAAGCGGGTGCTCGACGATCTCCTCGCGGGCGAGGTCATGCTGCTCATTTCCGATTGCCCCGGGACCCAGGACGATTTGCTTTCCTGGACCGGCTACACCGATGTTCAGCTCGTGCAAACCGAGCCATTGCCGCAAGGCGGCACGGGATACTACCTGCGCAAGGGCGAGTCCCGCCGCGTCTCTCCGAACGCCGTGCTCGACATGCGCGGCTCGAGCTGCCCCGGCCCCATCGTCGAGGCGAAAAAGCTGCTCAACGGCATGGCCAAGGGCGAGGTGCTGCAGCTGGTCAGCAATTGCCCGGGCATCAAGGCGGACGTGCGCGCCTGGGTGAAGGCCACCGGCCTGGAGCTGGTCGATTCCCGGGAAAGCGCGCCGGGGGAATACCGTTTCTATATCCGCAAACCGTGACGGCTGCTGCGCGAGGAGTGGAGACATGACGAGCCTGATGGACGAGATCGTCGGCCGGGAAGGCGGCGCCGACAAAGACCCCCGATTTCCGAACGCGCCGGCGGGGTGGACGCAGGCGCGCGCGATCGAGACCGCGCGGCAGGAAGGCATCGAGCTGGACGAAGGCCATTGGGACGCGCTGCGCGGCCTGCACGAATACTATGCGCGCCACTCGGGGAGCCCGATCAACTTGCGCGAGCTGCACGACGCGCTCGACGAGAAATTCCATCGCCAGGGCGGCATCAAGCATCTCTATCGGCTCTTTCCCGGCGGGCCCGTGGCGCAAGGCTGCCGCATCGCGGGCCTCAAGGCGCCGGCCGGCGCGGTCGACCGGGGCTTCGGCAGCGTCGCGTAGGGCGTAGCGGCAAGTTCGCCGGGCGTGAGCACGGCTCCGGCGCGCGCGCATCCGCGGTCGCCCTATAATCCGGCGCTCGTTCCCGCACCCGATGACCTCTCGTGGAAGACTCCCCGAACAACCCGCCGCCCATTCTCTGGCAGCCAAGCCAGGAGCAGGCCGCAAATGCCCAGGTGACGCAGTTCGCGCGTCACTGCGTGCTGCGCTACGGGCTCGAGGTCGAGGAGTACTCGGACTTCTACGACTGGACGGTCGAGAATCCGGAGCAGTTCTGGAGCGAGGTCTGGGACTGGTGCGGCGTGATCGCCGGCAAGAAGGGAACGACCGTGCTCGTCGACGGGAAGAAGATGCCCGGGGCGAAGTGGTTCCCCGACGCGCGGCTCAATGCCGCCGAGAACCTGCTGCGGCGCGGCGATCGCGGCGACGCGTTCGTGTTCTGGGACGAGTCGGGGTTTCGCCGCCGCGTCGCCTACGCCGATCTCTATAGCGACGTCTCGCGCGCGGCGCAGGCGATTGCTGCGCTGGGGCTTCGGCCCGGCGACCGCGCCGCGGCGTTCATCCCCAACCTGCCCGAGACCGCGATGCTCGCGCTCGGGGCGATCTCGCAGGGCCTGGTGTGGTCCTCGTGCTCGCCCGATTTCGGCATCGAGGGCGTGCTCGACCGCTTCGGCCAGATCGAGCCGAAGATCCTCTTCTGCGCCGACGGCTACACGTACAACGGCGAGCGCTTCGACTCGCTCGAGCGCGTGCGCCGCATCGTCGAGCAGCTGCCGAGCGTGCGCAAGGTGGTCGTGGTGCCGCACCTCGAGGAGCGGCCCGACGTGTCCGACATCCCGAAGGCGGTGACCCTCGACGAATGGCTGCGGCGCTACACGGCGGAGACGATCGAGTACGCGAGGATGCCGTTCGACCACCCGCTCTACATCCTCTTCACCTCGGGAACGACCGGCAAGCCCAAGTGCCTCGTGCACGGCGCGGGCGGGGCGCTCCTCTCCGCTCTCAAGATGTACAAGCTGCAGTTCGACGTCCGGCCCGGGGACCGCTTCTTCTACTACACCACGTGCAACTGGGTGATGTGGAACTTGCTTTTCGCCGGGCTCGCCGCCGAGGCGGCGGTGATGCTCTACGACGGATCGCCCTTTGCGCGCGGCGGCAAGATCCTGTTCGACTATGCAGAGGAGGAGCGTTTCACCCACTTCGGCACCTCCGCCAAGTTCGTCGACGCGATCGCGAAGCGCGGGCTGGAGCCGGCGAAGACGCACGATCTCGCCGATCTGCGCATGATCATCTCGACCGGATCGCCGCTCGTCCCCGAGAGCTACGACTATCTCTACGACAAGGTGAAGCAGGACGTGTGCGTGGCGTCGATCTCGGGCGGCACCGACATCATGGCGGCGTGGGCGGACGCGAGCCCGATCCTGCCCGTGTACCGCGGCGAGATCCAGTCGCGCTCGCTCGGCTTGGCGGTCGAGGTGTACGACGAGGAAGGCAATTCCGTCGTCGGCGAGAAGGGCGAGCTCGTCTGCACCCAGCCCTTTCCCTCGATGCCGCTCGGGTTCTGGGCCGATCCCGGCGGCAAGCGCTACCACGAGGCGTACTTCGCCAAGTACCCGAACGTGTGGTGCCACGGCGACTGGTGCGAGCTGACCGAGCGCGGCACGATGATCGTCTACGGAAGGTCGGACGCGACGCTCAACCCCGGCGGGGTGCGGATCGGCACGGCCGAAATCTACCGCCAGGTCGAGAGAATCTGGGAGGTCGAGGAATCGTGCGCGATCGGCCAGCTCTGGCCGCCGGAGCGGCCGACCGACACGCGCGTCGTGCTGTTCGCGAAACTCCGCGAGGGCTGCACGCTGAACGAGGAGCTGGAGGAGCGCATCCGCGCCCAGCTGCGCGAGCACGCCTCGCCGCGCCACGTGCCGGCGAAAATCGTCCAGGTGCCGGATCTGCCGCGAACGAAGAACAACAAGATCGTCGAGCTGGCGGTGAAGGCGGTGGTGCACGGCATGCCCGTGACCAACACCGACGCGCTCGCCAATCCCGAGGCGCTCGAGTTCTTTCGCGACATGCCCGAGCTGATGGCTTGACTCGCGTCACGCGGCACGTCGTCAGGCGCGCTTTGTCCTGCGATAATGCATCGGGTAGACCACTCGGGCGGTTGCCATGGACAGACTGATCGAAGGCAAGCGTGCTGCCATCCTCCGGCTCGCGCGGCAACACGGCGCGACACGGGTCCGCCTGTTCGGCTCTATGGCACGCGGCGATGCGCGTGCTGAGAGCGATGTGGATCTTCTGGTCGACCTCGAACAGGGACGGACGCTTCTCGACCTGGGGGCGCTCCTGATGGACTTGCAGGATTTGCTGCACCGAAAGGTCGACGTGCTGACCGAGGGCGCGCTTCACCCAAGGATCCGCGAACGAGTCCTTAGCGAGGCGATCCCTCTGTGAAGGACGATCTCGTTTACGTTGAGCACGTGCTCGGCTGCCTGACCCGAATTCAAACCTACACTGGAGGAAGCAGATCGGTTTTCATCGACTCCACCCTCGTCCAGGATGCGGTGATCCGTAACCTCCAGGTCATGGCCGAATCGACGCAGCGTCTTTCCGAGGAAACCAAGAACAAGCACCCAGAGGTGGATTGGCGCGGGTTGGCCGGCTTTCGCAACCTTCTGGCCCATGGATATTTGGGTATCGATGCGCAGCGAGTCTGGGAACTGATCGAAACCCGGCTTGCTGCTCTGAAATCGAGTATGGAGCGCATCCGAGCAGAACTGGATGCGGCGGGTCGCTCGACGGGCGAGTGAGCCCGACGGACGAGTTTTCGCCGCCGCCTGCTGAACTAGCGCGCGCAGCGAAAGCCGATGTTGTGATGGCCCGCGGCCGGGTTGCGCGAGAGGTTGCGCCCGCGCTCGGTGGCGCGCAGCTCCGCGGCGGGCGAATCGTGACCGCCGCCGCGCGTCGCGCGCACCGGGCCGGGAGTCGGGTCCTCGCGGCCGTCGTCGGCGCGGTACGGGTAGGGGCGGTACGCGCTCGACACCCAGTGCCAGATGTTCCCCGCCATGTCGAGCGCGCCGTAGGGGCTCGCGCCGTACGGATGCGCGCCGGCGGGCGCGGTCTCGTTCCAGCCGGCTTCGAACCGGGCGTGCGCTCGGGTCGGCGCGGAGTCGCCCCAGGGATAACGCCGGCGCTCGCCTCCGCGCGCGGCCTTTTCCCACTCGGCTTCGCTCGGCAGGCGCTTGCCGTGCCAACGGCAGTACATCGCCGCGCCGATCCATGTCGCTTCGACCACCGGATGCGCCTCGTAGCCGGCGTCGGCGCGCCAGCTGCTGCCGACGCGGTGGATGCGCGCGTCGCGATCGTCCCAGTCGTAGTGGCGCGCGCCGCTCGCGTTGAAGGCGCCGAAGCGATCGAGGAACTGCGCGAATTCGGCGTTGGTGACCGGCACGCGGTCGATCTCGAATTCGTCGAGCCGCACGGTGTGCGCGGGGCGCTCGTCTTCCGCGCCGTCGTCGCTGCCCATGACGAACGATCCGCCGGGAACGCGGACCATTTCCTGCGCGGCGGCCGCCGGGGCGAGGAGGACGAGGCCCGCAGCGATCAGCGCGCGCGCGAACACGACGAAGGAGGGCGATCCGGACGCCCGGACTAGTGCAGCGTCGCGCGCCGCCGCTCGTAGATGCCTTGCAGCAGCCGCAGCGACCCGAGGCTCACCGCCTGGTGGGTGAGCGCGTGTCCGAGCGCGTCGACGATGTCGAGCGTGACCGGAACGTGCAGCGCTTCGAGCACGCGCGCGGCGCGCTCGGCATGAACGCGCGAGACGATCGCGTCGTGCGATCCATGCACGAGGTGGATGCGCGACTCGATACGCGTGCCCACCTGCGGGAGGCGGGCGAAGCGCGACGAGTACGCGACCACCGCGCCGGCGAGGCCGCGGAAGGTCTTCACCGCCTCGAGCGCGACGGTGCCGCCCTGCGAGAAGCCGACGAGCACCGTGCGCGGCGCCGGAATGTCGAAGTTCGTCTGCTCGCGGCGAACGAGATCCTCGACATCGGGCAGCACGGCCCTCACGCGCTGCAGCCGGTTGTCGTCGTTCAGACCGCGGGTCGGAAACCAGTCCTGCGCGTCGCCGCCGTGGGCGCCGGGATCGAATCCGCTCGGCACGATGAGCGCGGCGCTCGGGAACCGCGCCTGGAAGCGGAACGCGATCGGGATCATCGACTTCGCGGTCGCGCCGCAGCCGTGCAGAAACACGAACAGATGATTTGCCCGATGCTCGGGCGTAGGCGCGAAGCGGTAGAGCTTGCCGGACATGGGGGATGTGGACATTTTCCTCCCGCATCGAGCGGTCTGTAAATCCCCTCTGGCCAGAATGGCGCTCGGCGCAGCCCGGCGCGAGCCCGGATTCGCGTTGCCCCAAAAAGGCGAACTTACTGAAACACAGGCAATTTCTCTTCGCCTGTCGGCGCTGTCAGCGTGCGCCGAAGACGATGCAGGTCGTGCTGCCGTGCGCGTACAGCTTGCCGGCGGCGTCCTCGATCCGCCCTTCGGCGGTCGCGGTGCTGCGCCCCTGGTGGATGACCTTGCCCGTGCAGCGCAGAAGCCCCGTGTCCTTCGTCATCGCTCGGACCAGGTTCACCTTTACTTCGAGCGTCGTGTAGCCGGTGCCTTTGGCGAGCAGGGTGTGCACCGCGCAGCCCATCGCCGAGTCGAGGAGCGTCATCGCGAGACCGCCGTGCACCACTCCGATCGGGTTGTAATGCTGTTCCCCGGGCTCGCACTCGAACACCGCTTCGCCCGGTGCGACCGCCGCGAGACGAAAGCCGACGAGCTTGGCGATCGGCGGCGGCGGAAACTCGCCGGCGATCATGCGGCGCATGTACTCGAGCCCGCTCAGCTCGCGGCCGGCCGCGAGCGGGACGAACGGATCGTCCCACTCGACGGTCAGCCGGCGTTCTGTCTTCGCGTCCATTCGCTTTCAGTATAGCGGCGCGGGATCGGGCAGCTCGGGGCGCGCGAGGTTTGCCACGCTCGAGCGCCCGGCGATGAATTCCGCCGCGGCGCGTGTGATCTCGTCGTTTTCCAGGATCCGGCCGTGGCCGAGCCCTTCGGTGAGAAGCAGCCGTGCGCCGGGCCAGGCTCGGGCGAAGCTCGCGCCCTGCGTCCAGGGAACGATGCGATCGCCGCAGTCGTGGATCACGAGCGCGGCCGCGGCGAGCTTCGGCGCGAGCCGTGCAACGTCGAGCTCCGACCAGCGAACGCCGTAGCGCTCCTCGATCGCGGCCTGCATCGCGTCGCGCACGCGCTCCGGGATCCAGTGCCAGCGCGCGAAGCGCCTCGAGTAGCCGACGAGATCCGAAGGCGGGCTGACGAGCACGAGCGGCACGCCGCGCGGCGACCGCAGCCGGCCGCTCGCCAAGGCAAGCGCCGCGGCGGTGCCGCCGAGCGAATGGGCGACGACGCCGTGCAGCTCCCCGTTCGGCGCGCCGTGGTGGCCCGCGACCTCGGCGAGCACGTCGGCGAGGTCGGGCAGCCCGGTGAGGCGCCCTTGCGAGAGCCCGTGCGCGGGCTGGTCGTAGGCGATCACGCGGAATCCGGCCGCGGCGAGCGGGAGGACGAAGCGCCGCATCTGCGCGGCCGTTCCGCCCCAGCCGTGCGCGAGCAGCACGGCGGGCGCGTCGAGCGAACCCCAGCGCCAGCACGCGATGCGGCGTCCGCGGTGAACGATGAAGTCGCTGCGCGCGTCGATGAGATCGAAAAACGCGCTCTCCGGGCGGCGCGGGCGCGGCGGGGTGAGGAACAGCCGCTCGGCCCACATTTCGGCGAGGCGGGGTGCGAACGCGCTGGAAGCGCGCAATGCGAGGCGCCGGCCGGCCACGCGCGCGGCGAGACGAACGTTCGTGCTATTTAGGGACGAGAGCGACATCGAGTGGGCCATGGACAACCTCCGTGAGGTGAGGGGGCTAGCGGGCCGCGCGCAGCCGCCGCCGCGGCGCCGCGGCGGCGAGATGGCGCGCGATCAGGTCTTCGTGCGCGGCGAGCGCCTTGCGGCGCGCGCGCGCGTCGCCGAGCAGCCGCCGGTAGTGGTGGAACGAGAGCGCGATGCCGAAGCACTCGAAGACGAACTGCTCGACATCGGTATCGGGCCGCAGATGGCCTTCCTCGAGCGCGAGCCGCGCCGCTTTCTTCAGCACTTCGGTCCAGGCGCGCTGGCCGCGCACGAGCGCGTCGCGCACCGGGCCCGGCCGGTCGTCGTATTCGGCGGCGGCGCCGAGCATGACGCAGCCCCCCGGCAGCTCGCCCGAGTCGGTCCAGTTGATCCAGTGGGAGAAGAGCGCCCGCAGGCGCGGCACGCCGCGCGGCTCGGCGAGCGCGGGCTGCATGACCTTCTCGCCGAAGAGCGCCTCGCCGTGCGCGAGCACGGCGAGCTGCAGCTCCTCGCGCGAGCCGAAATGCGCGAACAGGCCCGATTTCGAGAGGCCCGTCGCCTCCGCGAGGGTGCCGATGGTCAGGCCATCGAGCCCGTCGCGGCTCGCGAGCTTGAGCGCCGTGTCGAGGATCGCGGCGCGGGTCTGGTCGCCCTTTGTCAATTGGCTCATGGCGCGAAGTCGGTCGTCGGTGGGCGCTAAAATAGCACGAACGTTCGGTTTGTCAAGCCCGGCCTTGCCCGGCGCTCACGCGGCGCGGCGGCGCGGCTCGCGCGGTTGCTCGCCGAGGATGCGCCGCAGGTAGCGCGCCGTGTGGCTCGCCGGGTTCGCCGCGACCGCCTCGGGCGTTCCCTCGGCGACGATGCGCCCGCCGCCGTCGCCGCCCTCGGGCCCGAGGTCGATGACCCAGTCCGCGGTCTTGATGACGTCCAGGTTGTGCTCGATCACGACCACGGTATTGCCCGCGTCGCGCAGCCGCCGCAGCAGCTCGAGCAGCAGCCTGATGTCGTGGAAATGCAGTCCCGTCGTCGGCTCGTCGAGGACGTACAGCGTGCGCCCGGTCTCGCGCTTGGAGAGCTCGAGCGCGAGCTTGACGCGCTGCGCCTCGCCGCCCGAGAGCGTGGTCGCCGGTTGCCCGAGCCGCACGTAGGCGAGGCCGACGTCGAGCAGCGTCTGCAGCTTGCGCGCGATCGCCGGCACCGCGGCGAAGAACTCCGCCGCTTCGCGCACGGTCATCTCGAGCGTTTCGCGGATGTTGCGGCCCCGGTAGCGGATCTCGAGCGTCTCGCGGTTGTAGCGCTGGCCGTGGCAGACGTCGCACGGAACGTACACGTCGGGAAGGAAATGCATCTCGACCTTGATCAGGCCGTCGCCCTGGCAG
>JBFGLA010000039.1:0-13661 GCA_041576355.1 Burkholderiales bacterium | reverse complement strand
GCGGCGGCCTCGGCAAGACCGGGGGCCCCGGCGAGAAGCAGATCGAGCTCGATCGGCGCTACATCGCCAACCGCGTGCGGGTGCTGCGCAGCAAGCTTGGCGAGCTGCGCCGGCGGCGCGAAGTCCAGCGGCGCGCGCGGGCGCGCCGCGACGTGCTCTCGGTCTCGATCGTTGGCTATACCAACGCCGGCAAGTCGACTCTTTTCAATGCGCTCACGCACGCCCGGGTGCACGCGGAGGACCGGCTTTTCGCGACGCTCGACACCACGACGCGCCGGATCTGGCTGCCCGGGGCGGGCGCGGTGGTGCTTTCGGACACTGTCGGCTTTATCCGCGACCTGCCGCACGAGTTGGTTGCGGCGTTCCGCGCCACCCTCGAGGAGACCGTGCGCGCCGACCTGCTCCTGCACGTGGTCGACAGCGCTTCGCCCGCACGCGACGAGCAAATCGGGGACGTCGACAAGGTGCTCGCCGAAATCGGCGCCGACGCGGTACCCCAGATTCTGGTGTGGAACAAGATCGACCAGACTGGGCTCGAGCCCGGCGTCGAGCGAAACGAGTATGGTAAGATCCGACGCGTTTCCGTAAGCGCGTGCAGCGGCGCTGGGCTCGGCGATTTGCGTAGTGCGATCGCGGAGTTTGCGCAGGCGCGGGCGGCGGCCCGCGGCGTGCGCGACACCGAAGTGCTTTCTTTGTGATTCCGGAACTTTCCGACCCTTACGCGTCTCGCGTGGTCATGCCGCGCGCGGCGCAATGCGAAATGTCATGGCACTGAACGATCCCAATTGGGGGCGCGGCGGCCCGCGCGGGCCCCAGGGACCCGGCCAGGGTCCGCCCGATCTCGACGAGCTCTGGCGCGGCTTCAACCGCAGGCTGAACGAATTGTTCGGCGGCAGGCGGGGCGGCGGCGGCGAGGGGCCGCGCTTTCCATCCGGGTGGCGCTTCGGCGGCGGTGCGGGAATTCTCATCGCGCTGATCGTCGTGATCTGGCTCGCGAGCGGCTTCTACATCGTGGTCGAGGGCCAGCGCGGCGTGGTGCTCACTTTCGGCAAGTTCTCCAAGGAAACCGCGCCCGGATTGCAGTGGCGCATGCCCTGGCCGATCGAGTCGCACGAGATCGTGAATCTCTCGCAGGTGCGTACGCTGGAAGTCGGCTACCGCAACAACGTGCGCACCAAGGTTCTGCGCGAGTCGCTCATGCTCACCGACGACGAGAACATCGTCGACCTTCAATTTGCCGTCCAGTACGTGGTGCCCGAGGCGAGGGACTACCTCTTCAACGTGCGCCAACCCGACGACACGGCGATGCAGATCGCCGAAACCGCGATGCGCGAGACCATCGGCAAGAGCCGGATGGACGCGATCCTGTACGAGTCGCAGGACGCGATCGCCAACAAGGCACGCGACTTGATGCAGCAGATCCACGATCGGTACAAGACCGGGATTCAGATCAGCACGGTCAGTATCCAGAACGCACAGCCGCCCGAGCAGGTGCAGGCCGCGTTCGACGATGCCGTGAAGGCGGGCCAGGACCGCGAGCGGCAGAGGAACGAGGGCCAGGCGTACGCGAACGACGTGATCCCGAGGGCGCGCGGCACGGCGTCGCGGCTCGCCGAAGAGGCGCAGGGCTACAAGCAGCGCGTCATCGCCAACTCCGAGGGCGACGCGTCGCGCTTCAGGCAGGTGCTGACGGAGTACGCCAAGGCGCCGGCGGTGACCCGGGAGCGTATCTATATCGAGACCATGCAGCAGGTCCTGTCCTCGACCTCCAAGGTGATGATGGACTACAAGGGCGCGGGCAATCTCCTTTACTTGCCGCTCGATAAGCTCCTGCAGCAGGCCGGCAACGCGGCTGCTCCGGAGGCTGTGCCGAGCGGGCGTCCGGGGCAGGTCGAGCCCGCCCAGTCCGACGCCGGGCCGCGCTCGCGCGAATCGCTGCGTGCCCGCGAGCGGGGAGAACGGCCATGACGAGAGCCATGGGTCCGGTGCTCGTCGCGCTGATCGTCGCGCTGCTCGTCGTCTCGGGCGTGATCTTCACGGTCGACCAGCGCCAGAGCGCGATCGTGTTCCAGCTCGGCGAGCTGAAGGACGTTATTACCAAGCCGGGCATGAACTTCAAGTGGCCGATGATCCAGAACGTGCGCTACTTCGACATGCGAATCCTGACCTACGACGACGCCGAGCCGCTGCGTTTTCTCACCCAGGGCAACCGGCCGGTGCTGGTCGATTCGTTCGTCAAGTGGCGCATCGTCGACGTGCGCGAGTTCTACGTCTCGGTGCAGGGCGACGAGTTCCGCGCCCAGACGCGGATCCGGCAGACCATCGCCGGCGGGCTGCGCGACGAGTTCGGCGTGCGCACGGTGCACGACGTGGTCTCGGGCGAGCGCAACGAGATCATGAACCGCGTACGCGACAAGGCCGATCAGGATCTGCGCCGCATCGGCGTGGAGATCGTCGACGTGCGCCTCAAGCGCGTCGACCTGCCGCAGGAAGTGAGCGAATCGGTCTACCGGCGCATGGAGGCCGAAAGGAAGCGCATCGCCAACGAGCAGCGCTCGACCGGCGCCGCGGACGCGGAAAAGATCCGCGCCGAGGCCGACCGGCAGCGTGAGATCATCATCGCCAACGCCTACCGCGACGCGCAGCGCGTGAAAGGCGAGGGCGACGCGCGCGCGGCAGCGATCTACGCGCAGGCGTTTTCGCAGAACCCGGAGTTCTACTCCTTCTACCGCAGCATGGAGGCGTACCGCTCGACGTTCCGCAGCCGGAGCGACCTCCTGCTGATCGAGCCGAACTCGGATTTCTTCCGCTACCTGAGGGACTCGGCAGGCCGGCCGTCAAGCAGGAAATGAGCGGCGCGCGAAGATGAGCAATGGGCAAGATAGTCCTCATGGCGATCGCCCTGATGCTCATCATCGAAGGCGTCCTCCCCTTCATCGCGCCTAATCTCTGGCGCGACACCTTCCGTCGCATCACGCAGATGTCCGACGGGCAGATCCGCTTCATCGGTCTTACCTCGATGCTGATCGGATTGCTGCTGCTGTTGCTCGCGCGTATCTAGGCGCGCATCGATGCGCTGGCTGCTTCCCGAGCACATCGAGGACGTTCTGCCCGCGGAGGCGGCGAAGATCGAGTCGCTGCGCCGGCGCCTGCTCGATTTATTCGCGCTGCACGGCTACGAGCTGGTGATGCCGCCCTTGCTCGAGTACCTGGAATCGCTGCTCTCGGGCACCGGCCGCGATCTCGACCTGCGCATGTTCAAGCTCGTCGACCAGCTCTCCGGGCGCATGATGGGCGTGCGCGCCGACATCACGCCCCAGGTGGCGCGGATCGACGCCCACCTGCTCAACCGGCAGGGCGTCGCGCGGCTGTGCTACGCGGGAAGCGTGCTGCACGCGCGCCCGGCCGGGATCGCTTCCACGCGCGAGCCGATGCAGATCGGGGCCGAGATCTATGGCCACGCCGGCGTCGAGAGCGACCTCGAGATCCAGCGCCTGCTGTGCCGGGCGCTCGAGCTCTCCGGCGTGCGCGGCGCGCGGCTCGACATCGGGCACGTCGCCGTATTCCGCTCGATCGTGCGTGCGGCGGGAGTCGAGGCCGGACTCGAAGCGGAACTGTTCGAGGCCTTGCAGAAGAAGGACCTCACGGCGCTGCGCGAGCTCACGCGTTCCCTGGCGCGACCTCTGCGTGAGGCGCTGCTCACGCTCCCCGAGCTCTACGGAGGCCGGCAAGTTCTCGACCTCGCCCGCAGGCGCCTGCCGGCTATCCCCGCGCTGCGGCGCGCGCTCGGCACGCTGCGCGCGCTCGCCGACGCGTGCCCACTTCCGGCGAGCTTCGATCTCGCCGAGCTGCGCGGCTACCACTACCACAGCGGAGTCGTGTTCGACGCGTACTGCGAGGGCGCGAGCGGCGCAGCATCGTTGCCGATCGCGCGCGGTGGGCGCTACGACGAGGTCGGCAAGGCCTTCGGCCGACCGCGGCCTGCGACCGGATTTTCGATCGATCTGCGAGAGCTGGCCGGCGCGGCGCTGCCGCTCGCGCGGCGCGGTGCGATCCTCGCGCCGCACGTCAACGGCGGCGGCGCGCGCGACGCGAAGCTCGCCGCCAAGATCACGCGCCTGCGCGCCGCGGGCGAGACGGTGATCGAGGATCTTCCCGGGCATGCGCGCCACAGGAAAGAACTCGGCTGCGCACGCGAGCTCGTCAAGCGGCGCGGCGCCTGGATCGTGCAACCCATCGGAAAGCGAAAGTGAAGGCAAGAAACGTAGTCGTCATCGGCACCCAGTGGGGCGACGAGGGCAAGGGCAAGATCGTCGACTGGCTGACCGATCATTCGCAGGGCGTGGTGCGCTTCCAGGGCGGGCACAACGCCGGGCATACGCTCGTGATCGCCGGCAAAAAGACGGTGCTGCATCTCATCCCCTCGGGAATCCTGCGCGGCAGCGTCGAGTGCTACATCGGCAACGGCGTCGTCCTCTCGCCGCAGGCACTGGTGCACGAGATGGACGAGCTCGAGGGCGCCGGCGTCCGGATCGCGGGCCGGCTGCGCATCTCCGAGGCCTGCCCGCTGATTCTTCCCTATCACTCCGCGATCGACAATGCGCGCGAGGCCGCCAAGGGCGCCCAGAAAATCGGCACCACCGGGCGCGGCATCGGGCCCGCCTACGAGGACAAGGTGGCGCGGCGCGCGATCCGGCTGCAGGACCTCTTCAAGCCGGTGCGCTTCGCGGAAAAGCTCCAGGAGCTGCTCGACTTCCACAACTTCGTACTGAAGAACTACTACCATCAGCCCGAGGTCGAGTTCCAGAAGACGCTCGACGAAACGCTGGCGCTTGCGTCTCGGATCGCGCCGCTCGTCGCTGATGTGCCAAGGGCGCTGTATGAAGCCAACCGCGCCGGAAAGAATCTGCTCTTCGAGGGTGCGCAGGGGAGCCTCCTCGACATCGATCACGGAACGTATCCTTTCGTCACATCGTCGAATTGCGTAGCCGGCGCAGCCGCGGCGGGCGCAGGAATCGGTCCGCACCAGCTCCATTACGTGCTCGGAATCACCAAGGCGTACACGACCCGCGTCGGCGGCGGGCCGTTCCCCACCGAGCTCACCGACGACGTCGGGCGCTACCTCGCGACGCGCGGCCACGAATTCGGCGCCACGACCGGCCGCCCGAGGCGCTGCGGCTGGTTCGACGCCGCCGCGCTCAAGCGCTCGATCCAGCTGAACGGCGTTTCGGGCCTGTGCATCACCAAGCTCGACGTGCTCGATGGCGTCGAGGCGGTCAAGATCTGCGTCGGCTACGAGGTCGAAGGCAAGATGAGCGACATCCTTCCGGTCGGCGCCGAAGAACTCGCGCGTTGCGTGCCCGTGTACGAGGAGATGGGCGGGTGGATGGAGAGCACCGTTGGGGCGAAAACCCGCGAGGCGCTGCCCAACGCGGCGCGCGAGTATCTCGCCCGGATCGAAACTCTGACGGGCGTTCCGATCGATCTCATTTCGACCGGCCCGGACCGGGAGGAGACGATCGTATCGCGCCATCCGTTCAAGCCCGACTGAGCGGGCAGGGCGCCGTTTGATCGACGTCAAGCGCGATGGGTGCCGTGGCGCCGCGCGAGGAAGATGGCGATGGCCTGGGGTAGAATAAAAGCTCATCCAGAGAGAAGCCTCATGAGCCGCAAGATCCCGCAGCGCCCGGAGGAGGACGACGGTACCCGCATCATCGAGCGGCCCGACGGGTACTACTGGGTCGCCGAGGATAGCGCGGAGGAATCGGGTCCGTTCCCGACGCTCGAGGAGGCTGTGGCGAGTATGCAGGCCGCCGCTGACACCGATTACGAGCCGGGCGAGTCGCTCGCGGAAGCCGAGGCCGAAATCGGCATCGCCGACTGGATCGATCCCGAGACCGGCGAGCCGGCCGAGGAATCGGTTCCTCGTATCGAGGACCACTGAGTCAGCGTTTCAGCACGCATTTCTCGAAGAAATCGGGGAAGACGCCCTCCGGATCGTACTTGCGCTTTAGCCGGGCGTAGGTTTCCCCGCCGTACAGCTGCCGGAACTCGCTCTCGGGGAAGAAGCTCTCCGAGTAGAGCGACTTGATCCCGCCCAGCGCGACCGCTTTTTCCTCGATCATGCGGTTGAAGTGGCCGCGCTCATGCGCCTCGCGCGTGCGAATGACGTCCCAGAAGCCGAAGTTCACGTACCAGCCGTTCGCCATCGGGTAGAGCGGAAATCGCGCTGCGTTCGCCTGTGGTCCGATCGGGCAGACCCACTGCGGCCAGATTCCGATCTCGCGCGCATAGAACTCGAAGAACTCTCCCGCCCGATCGAGCGGAATATCCACATCCTGGATCACCGATTCCGGAGTCAACCCGCGCAGTCGGTCGAGCGCGCGGGTCAGTCCGACGCGACTGTTCCAGCGCATGATCTTCGTGTACGTGCGCGAGCCGAGCCGCTCGCGGCCGTACAGCCGGCGTACGAGCGGATTCTGCGCGTACACGTTCTTCGAGCACCAGAACCAGTCGGTATCCCAGCGCCAGAGGAAGCCGCCGATGGTCAGCCAGTCCTCGCGTTTCTCGGCTATCGAACGGTAGTAGATATTCTCGTAGGTGTAGTCGCTCGTGTAGGGCGCCGAGTCGGTGCAGCGCCCGAGCGTGAGATAGAGCCGCTCGGGGCCGAATACGGTGCCGTCGATGAAGTCGGCGTCGCCCGCGCGCAGCCGGCGCTCGAGCTCGGCGAAGAAGAAATCGGCACGATCGAAGGAAAGGTGCTCGATGCGCACGTACGGCCGCACCGGCACCGCCCGCGCCTTGACGCGCAGCGCGTAGCCGAGCGTGCCGTACGAGTTCGGGAAGCCGAAAAAGAGGTCGGCGTGCTCGTTCTCGGGCGTGCATTCGAGGACGCGGCCGTCGGCGGCGAGCACGTCGAGCTCCGCGACCGTCTCGTGCACCAGCCCGTAGCGGTGCGAGGAGGCCTCGATCCCCACCCCCGCGACTGCCCCGCCGAGCGTGATCGTCTTCAGTTGCGGCACGACTGCGGGCATGACGCCGTGCGCGAGGCATTCGCGCACGAGATCTTCGTACGGGATCATGCCCTCGGCCTCGACGAATCCCGCGGCGGGGTCGATCCGCAGCACTTCGCGGAACTCGCCCACATCGAGCCGGCGCGGCGCGTTCGCGCGATCGCGGAAAAGGTTCGACGTCTCCTTCCCGAGCGCGACCGGGCCGTCGCCTTCTCTCAGGCGCGCCGCGAGCGCGGCGCGCTTCATCGCGTGCGCGGCCGCCGGCGGCGTCACGCCCGGCGCTCTCCCCCGGGCGCATCGCCGTAGAGATGCGCCCGGCTCATCGGGTAATTCTCGCGCGTGATGTTGCCCTTCGAGAACACGATCTGGAACAGGTGCGTGTACAGCGCCCGCGAGCGGAACATTTCGGCCGAGCCGATGAGGTAGACGCGCCAGATGCGGCGGAAGCGCTCGTTGAACTTCTTCGGATCGAGCGCGCGTATCTTGTCCCAGTTGCGCTCGAAGCGCTCGGTCCAGGCATCGAGCGTGAGCGCGTAGTGCCGGCGCAGGTTCTCGATGTCCACGACCTCGAGCCCGGCGCGCTCCATTTCGACGATCACGTCGGCGAGCGCCGGGATCCAGCCGCCGGGGAAGACGTGCTTGCGGATGAAAAACTCGGTCGGGTAGCGCCCGACGTGGCCGATGAAGTGCAGCATTCCCAGGCCGCCGGGCTTGAGGAGCCTCGCGTGCGCCTGCACCACCTCGGCGAGCTGGTCGCGCCCCGCGTGCTCGAGCGTGCCGATCGAGATCACCTTGTCGTACTCGCGCCGAGTGTCGCGAAAGTCGGTGTCGATCACCGAGAGCGCGTCGCCGAGCCCGCGGCGCGCGATCTCGGCCTTCACCATCTCGACCTGCGTGGTGGTGTTGTTGATCCCGGTCACGCGCACGCCGTGCCGCTCGTGGGCGCGGAACATGAAGCCGCCGAAACCCGAGCCGATGTCGACCACCTCCTCGCCCGGCGCGAGGCGGACCTTGCGGCACACGTGATCGATCTTGTTCTGCTGCGCCTCTTCCAGCGTTTTCGTTCCTTCCTTCCAATAGGCGCAGGTGTACATCATGTACGGATCGTCGAGCCAGTAGCGGTAAAACTCCGTGCCGAGCGCGTAGTGAAACTCCGCGTTCGCCTTCGCCTGCGCCCAGGCGGCGTTGGAGAAGCGGAACTCATGCCAGCGGTTGCGCACGCGAACGAGCGGGTTCGGCTGCGCGAAGTTGCCGCCCATCCCGGCGGCGAGCGCGGCGGAGAGGCTCCCTTCGATCTCCAGCTCGCCCTCGAAATACGATTCGAGCAGGCCGATGTGGCCGAAGAGCGCCGTGCGCACTTGCGCGGCGCGGGTGCGGAACACCACCGTGAAGGCGGGGTCGCCGGTGCCGGCGCGGAATTCGTGGCCTGCCGCGAAGCGGACCGAGAAGGGGGTCGCGGCTCGGGCGGCGACGGGTTCGAGGGCGGATTCGAGGAGGGCTTGCATGGTCGCTTAGTCGATAGGCCTTCTTGCGGATTGTACGAGGGAATGGACTCCCCGCCGGCTCTGTTCGCTTCTGGATATCACGTGATGACCGATTCAGAGAAAATACTGCGTGAAATCGCATCGCCCGCTCGCCGCCCTCATCGCGCTGCTGCTCGCCGCGTGCTTCGACAGCGGCACAGTGCCCACCGGTACCCCGCCCTCGATCGGCGCGCTGACAATCGACTTCGGCGGCTTGCCCGCCGGCACCGAAGGCTTTGCCCGGCTCGACGGCCCGAATGGCGCCCCCGCCACCCACTTCGCCTCTTCCCGCACGTTCTCCGGCGGTGCGCCCGGCAAGTACACGATCACCGCGTTCGTCGTTCTCGACGGCGCGAGCGTCCTGAGCCCCACCCCCGCGACGCAAACGGTCGTGATCGAGGCCAACGAATCGCGCCCGGTCACGGTGACGTACACAGCCTCCCTAGCCTTCGAGCTGCAACTGCAAGAGATCGTTGGAGCCGGCGCCGGAATCTCGAGCCCCATCGATCTGCAGGCGCCGCCCGGAGACGCGCGGCTCTTCATCGCCGAGCGCGCCGGGCGGCTGCGCATCGTGCAGAACGATGTCCTGCTCGCGACGCCCTTTCTCGACATCTCGAGCCGCGTGTCGATCGCGGGCGAAGGCGGGCTGCTCTCTTTCGCATTCCATCCGCAGTTTGCGGCGGGGCAGCCGTTTGTGTTCGTGCACTACACCGATCCCGCGCAGGACATCGTCGTGGAGCGCTACCGCGTATCGAGCGCCGACCCCGATCGGCTGGAGACTACCGGCGTCGAAATCATCCGCATTGCGCACGCGAGCTTCACCAACCACTACGGCGGCCGGGTCGCGTTCGGCCCGGACGGGATGCTTTTTCTTTCCACCGGCGACGGCGGCGGGGGCGGCGATCCGTTCGCGAACGGCCAGAACGCGGCGACGCTGCTGGGCAAAATGCTGCGCCTCGATGTCGCCGCGCTGCCTTACTCGATTCCGGCGGGAAACCCGCTCTGGTCGGGCGTGACGAACGCGCGCAGAGAAAACTGGGCGATCGGTCTGCGCAATCCCTGGCGCTACGCCTTCGATGCGCCTTCCGGGTTGCTGTATATCGCCGACGTCGGCGAGGGCCGGCGCGAGGAGGTCAGCGCGGTGGCGGCGAGCATTGCCGGCGTGAACTACGGCTGGAACACGACCGAAGGCACGCTTTGCTTCGCGACCGACCCGTGCATCACCGAGGGCTTGACCGCGCCGCTAATCGACTACGACCACGCGCAAGGCTGCTCGATCATCGGCGGCTACGTATACCGCGGCGCGGCGCTGCCCGAGTTGCACGGCCGTTACCTGTACTCGGACCTCTGCGGCGGCTGGCTGCGCAGCCTGCGCTACGAAAGCGGCGTTCTCACCGAAGAACTGGAGTGGAGCGCGCGACCGGGCGCAAGCCCGTTCTCTTTCGGTGTGGACGGCGCCGGCGAGATCTATCTGCTGACGGCGGACAACCGTGTTCTTCGCCTCGTGCGTTAGTGGCGCCGTGCCGAGCTCAGTTGCACGTATCGCACGAATGGGAGTAGTCTCGCTTCATGATTAGACCGGTGATCTCCTCAAGCCCGGACGTGATGGGCGGGACCCCCGTTTTTGCCGGTACCCGGGTTCCCGTTCAGACTCTGCTTGACTACCTGGAAGCGGGGGACTCCATTGACGAGTTTCTGGCCGGTTTCCCCTCGGTCAGCAGAGAGCAGGTCATCGAGTTTCTCGAGCAAGCGAAGGATCGTCTGGTCGCTGCCAGTTCGTGAAGGTACTCCTTGATGAGTGCGTTGACTGGCGCTTCTCGCGGGAGATCGCCGGTCACGAGGTCAAGACGGCTCGGCAGATGGGATGGTCGACAACGAAGAACGGCGAGCTGCTTGCGCTGGCTGCGAAAGAGTTCGACATATTCGTCACGGTCGATCGCAATCTCTCGTTTCAACAGAATGTTCCGGCTTTTGCCATCGCGGTGATTGTTCTACGCGCGAAGTCGAATCGTCTTTCCGATCTGCGGCCGCTTATCCCGGAACTGCTTGCATGCATTCCGAGAGCCGAGCGGGCCACTGTCACTTACATCGGTGGCTAGCTGCCGCATCGAGCGAGCGTGGACGGCGCCGGCGAGATCTATCTGCTGACGGCGGACAACCGTGTTCTTCGCCTCGCGCGTCAATGACGCCGCGGCGCCAAGCGAAGAACAGGGATAGAATTCCGACGCGCAGACCTTGGTGCCGAGGAAGGGATTCGAACCCCCACAGTGTTGCCACCGCTAGGACCTGAACCTAGTGCGTCTACCAATTCCGCCACCTCGGCAAGGGAGCGCAATTCTAGTGTCAGGGCATAACGGTGTCAAAAAAGAAACCGAAGAAGACCGCGTTGCGCCGGCGCGCGCGCGCTGAGCGCCCGCTTGAGAAAAGCGCCCACGGGCGCGAGATCGTCGCCGCGTTGGAATCTGCAGGCACGCCGATCACGCCCGCCGAGCTCGCCGCAGCGCTCGAGGTTCCGAAGCCCGAGCGCCGCGCGTTCGACGAGGCGCTCGCTGCGCTCGAGCGCAGCGGCACGGTGGTACGCAACCGGACGGGCAGCCTCCTCATTGCGAGCCGCATCGCGCTCGTCTCGGGCCGCGTCGAGGGACATCCCGACGGGCACGGCTTTCTCGTCCCCGACGACGGCGGCGCGCAGGTTTTTCTTGCTCCGGCCGAGATGCGCCAGGTGCTGCATGGAGATCGCGCCGCGGTGCGAATTACCGGGCGCGATCATCGCGGCCGCCCGGCGGGCACGATCGTCGAGGTGCTCGCGCGCGCGACGCGCAAGATCGTCGGGCGGCTGCACGAGGAGCACGGCGTGCTCTTTCTCGTGCCCGAGGACCGGCGCATCGCACAGGACGTGCTCGTTCCGCCCGCCGAGCGCGGGCGCGCGAAGCCGGGTCAAGTCGCCACGATCGAGCTGATCGCGCAGCCCTCGAAGCACGCGCAGCCGATCGGCCGGGTCGCCGAAGTCCTCGGCCACTACGCCGATCCGGGCATGGAGATCGAGATCGCGCTGCGCAAGTTCGACCTGCCGCACGAGTTCTCGAAAAAGGCGCTCGCCGTGGCGCGCGCGCTCCCCGAGTCGGTGCGCGACGAGGACTTGCGCGGGCGCAAGGATCTGCGCGAGCTGCCGCTCGTCACCATCGACGGCGAGACGGCGAAGGATTTCGACGACGCCGTCTACTGCGAGCGCGACGGCCAGGGTTTCCGCCTGATCGTGGCGATCGCCGACGTGAGCCACTACGTGCGCCCGGGCGATGCGCTCGACCTGGACGCGCGCGAGCGTGGCACGTCCGTCTATTTCCCGCGCCGCGTGATTCCGATGCTGCCCGAGAAGCTCTCGAACGAGCTGTGCTCGCTCAATCCGCAGGTCGATCGGCTCGCGATGGCGTGCGAGATGTCGCTCACGCCCAAGGGTGTCGTCGCGCGCTATCGGTTCTACGCGGCGCTGATCCGCTCGCACGCGCGGCTGACCTACACCGAGGTGTGGCGGATGCTCGAGAGCGGCGGGCCGGCGCCCGGGCGCGAGGCGCTCTGGCCGAACCTGAAGATGCTCTACGAGGTATTCGGGCGGCTCGCCGAGGAGCGCCATCGCCGCGGCGCGATCGACTTCGAGACGATCGAGACGCGGATGGTGTTCGATCCCCGCGGCAAGATCGAGAAGATCCTGCCCGAGGTGCGCAACGACGCGCACCGCGTGATCGAGGAATGCATGCTCGCCGCGAACGTCTGCGCGGGAAACTTCCTCACCGAGCGGGGGCACCCCGTTCTTTACCGCGTGCACGACGTGCCCACGGTCGAGAAGGTGAGCGCGCTGCGCGATTTTCTCGCCGAGCTGGGGCTTCAGCTCCCGGGCGGCGATGCGCCGCGGCCGAAGGACTACGCGCAGCTCGTCGAGCGCATCCGCGCGCGGCCGGATTTCACGCTCCTGCAGACGATCCTGCTGCGCTCGCTCAAGCAGGCGGTTTACAGCCCGGACAACGCCGGGCATTTCGGGCTTGCGTTCGAGTCGTACGTGCACTTCACCTCGCCGATTCGCCGCTACCCGGACTTGCTCGTGCATCGCGCGATCAAGGCCGCGCTCGCCGGCGAACGCCACGAGGGAATCGACTGGGAAGGGCTAGGGCGGCATTGCTCCGAGACGGAGCGGCGCGCCGACGATGCGAGCCGGGACGTGGAGAACTGGCTCAAGTGCTACTACATGCGCGACCACGTCGGCGGCGTGTTCTCGGGCAGCGTCACCGGGGTGACGCCGTTCGGCTTGTTCGTGACGCTCGACGACTACTTCGTCGACGGCCTGGTGCACATTTCCGAGCTCGGGCGCGACTATTTTCAGTACGATGCGGCGCGCCACCTGCTGCTCGGCGAGCGAACCGGCAAGCGATTTCGGCTGGCCGACCGTATGAAGGTGAAACTCGTGCGGGTGGACCTGGAATCCAGAAAAATCGATTTCGTGCTGGCGTAGGTGGAGGCGGCGGCATGAGCAAGGGGCATAAGGAGCCGCGCGTGGTGTTCGGTTTTCACGCCGTGCTCGCGCGGCTGCGCGCCGATCCGTCATCCGTGCTCGAGATTTTTCTCGACGAGAGCCGGCACGATGCTCGCGCGGGGGATCTCGCCGCCGCCGCCGAGCGCGCGGGGGTGCGGCTGATGCGCGTGCCGACCAAGCGCCTCGACGGCTTCTACGGCGGCGGCCGGCATCAAGGCGTGGTCGCTCGGGTCGAGATGAAGCGCGCGATCGACACTCTGGACGAGCTGCTCGATGCCCTCGAAGCACCGCCGCTCCTGCTCGTCCTCGACGGCGTCACCGACCCGCACAATCTGGGTGCGTGCCTGCGCGTGGCGAGCGCCGCCGGCGCGCATGCGGTCATCGCGCCCAAGGACCGCGCTGCCGGAATCAATCCGACGGTGTCCAAGGTCGCGAGCGGCGCGGCCGAGGCGATGCCCTACCTCATGGTGACCAACCTCGCACGCACGCTCGACGAATTGAAGGAGCGCAATATCTGGGTGATCGGGACCGCGCAGGACGCGCCGCAGGAGCTTTACGGCGCGGACCTCCCCGAGGCGCTTGCCTGGGTGCTCGGGGCGG
>JBFGLA010000038.1:0-13698 GCA_041576355.1 Burkholderiales bacterium | reverse complement strand
TTGGCGGCGATCGTGACCTTCGCCGGAACGATCGGGTTCGCTCCTCAGCTCGACCTCGGCATCCTCCTCGGCGCGGGGCTCGCGATCGTGCTCTATCTCTACCGCACGATGCGCCCGCGCGTCGCGGTGCTCGGTCGGCATGCCGACGGCACGCTGCGCGACGCCCAGCTGCACCGCCTCGAGACGAGCGAGCACATCATCGTGATCCGTTTCGACGGGTCGCTCTTCTTCGCCAATGTGCCCTATTTCGAGGACATGGTGCTGGAGCAGGTCGCGCGGCACCCGAAAGCGAAGTTCATGCTCATCGTCGGCGACGCGATCAACGAGTTGGACGGCTCGGGCGAGGAGGCGATCCGCCGCGTCGTCGAGCGCCTGAAGGAGACCGGCATCGGCGTCGTGTTCAGCGGCCTCAAGTACCAGGTGCTGCGCGTGATCGAGAGCACCGGGCTCGCGACGGAGATCGGCGCGCAGAATTTCTTTCGCACCGAGGAGCAGGCGCTCGCAGCGATCTACGGCCGTATCGACGACCCCGCGTTCGACGCCGAGCGCTGCGTGCTCAACGTCCCGCGCGATCCGGCGCCGCGGGGCTGACCCCTACTCAGAGGCGGAAGATGCGCTCGGCGTTGCCGCCGCACACGGCGTCGCGCTGCGCCGCGGGCAACGCGTCGACGCGCGCCAGACAGCCTTTCATGTCGCCGATGTTGTGCGGGTAGTCCGATCCGTAGAGGACGTTCGCCGCTCCCGCGACATCCACGCACAGATCGAGCGCGCCCTGGGTGAAGGTCACCGCGTCGAAGTACAGCCGCTCGAGGTAGCGGCTCGGTAGCTCGGCAATACGCTCGCGCGCGGGCGGCATGTTGCGGTGGCAGAAATCGAGCCGCCCGACGAGATAGGGAATCGCGCCGCCGGCGTGACAGGCGATGATTTTCAATCCCTTGTAGCGATCGAAAAACCCGTCGTAGATCATGCGCGCGACCGCGAGCGTGGTGTCGAACACGAAGCCGACCGAGGCCACCAGGTTGTAGCGCCGCATGTCCATGTGCGCGACGCCCGGGGGCGCCGCCGGGTGCAAGAGCACGGGCAGCCCGCGCCGATCGATCGCCTCCCAAATCGGCTCGAACCCCGGATCGGTCAGCGAGGCACCGTCGACGTTCGCCGAGACGAACACCCCGACCGCGCCCAGGCCGCAGGCGCGCTCGAGCTCGGCGAGCGCGCGTTGCGGGTATTGCCATGGCAGCGTGGCGAAAAAGCGCAGCCGGTCGGGCCAGCGCTGCTGCTGCGTCGACATGTCGTCGTTCATCAGGCGCGCGGTCTCTGCGCTTATCGCTTCTCCGCCCCAGTACACGCTGGGACAGGTGAGCGACACGATCGCCATGTCCACCCGCGCTTCGTTAATGTCCTCGATGCGTCGAGCGTAGTCGAACATCGGGTCCATCAGCGTCATGAACGGCGCGCCGTCCTGGTGGATCACGCGCTGGCCCTTAAGCTCCCTCAGCTCGTACCTTCCGCCGTGCGCGACGAGGCGCTCGAGCCAGCGCTCGTTGAGCATGTGGGTGTGCACATCGATGACGGTTGCCATGCTCAGCCGCCCCCGGCGGCGGGGCTCACGACCCGGCGATGGGCGCGAGCGAGCCACACTTCCCGCACAATCAGGACGGCCCCCGCCGCAGCGCCGATGACGTCGGTGACCACTGCACCCGGAAAAGCGCCGGCGGGCACGAGCGCGAGCAACCCCGACGCGGCAAAGAACACGCGCATCGACGGGCCAAGCGCGCGCATGAAATATCCGACCACGGCGATCGAGACCAGCCAGATACCCAGGACCGCGGTGACCACCGCCAGCGCGACCGCATCGGCGGGACCGATGAGGAGCAGGGTCGGCGAGAGCACGAACAGGATCGGCACCACGAACGCCGACCAGCCCAGGCGCACCGCCTCGAGTCCGGTGCGCATCGGGTCGGCGCCCGCAAGGCCGGCCGCGGCGTACGCGGCGAGCGCCACCGGCGGCGTGATCATCGACATCATGCCGAAGTACATGACGTACATATGGGCGGCGATCGGCAACACACCGACCTCGATCAAGGCCGGGGCAACCAGCGCCGCGAGCAGCACGTACACGCCCACGGTCGGAAGCCCCATGCCGAGGACGATGCAGACCAGGGCCGCCAGCACGAGCAGCACCAGCAAGCTGCCGCCACCGATCTGCACCAGCGTCATCGTGAGATTGAAGCCCAGGCCCGAAATCGCGAGCACCCCGATCACCAGGCCCGCGCCCGCCGTGATGAGGATGATCTCGAGGACGGCGAGACCCGTCACCCGGAACGCGTCGACCAGGTCGAAAAGCCTTGGACGCTCCCCTTTGTAGCCGAGCGCGAGCGAAAGGACCACGAGCACCAGCGCCGACCACAGCGCTGCCGTTTCAGGCTGCATGTTGAAGTTGAACAGAGCGACGATGAGGACGGCGAACGGAACGATGAAGTGCAATCCCGGCAGCACCTCGCGCAGGCGCGGGATTTCGGCGTCGTCGACTCGCTGGATTCCGCGCCGCGCCGCTTGGAGGTCAGTCTGGATGAATAGCGCGATGTAATACAGCAGCGCCGGCAGCAGGGCCGCGAGCACCACGCCGCTGTAGGGAATCTGCAGGAAGTCGGCCATGAGAAAAGCCGACGCGCCCATCACGGGAGGCATCAGCTGCCCGCCGGTCGAGGCCACGGCTTCGATCGCGCCGGCCTGGTGCGGCGCGTATCCGCTGCGCTTGATCATCGGGATCGTGACCACCCCGGTCGCCACGACGTTGGCGACGGCGCTGCCGGAAATGGAGCCAAAGAGCGCCGAGGCGACGACCGCGATCTTGGCCGAGCCGCCGCGAAAGCGTCCCATCCATGCAAGCGCCAGCTCGGTGAAGAACCGCGAGCCGCCGGTCGCTGCCAGCAGGCTGCCGAAGAATATGAAGGCGACGACGACCGTGGTCCCGATCTGGATCGGGATACCCAGCATGCCGTTGACGTCGATCGCGAGGTAGGCGGCGAGCTTTTGCCAGTCGGTCGAGCGGCCCTGGAGCTGGCCCGGGACCATGCCCGCAACCAGCGCATAGGCGATGAAGGCCACGATGATGAGCGGCAGCGCGCGTCCCGTCGCGCGCCTGAGCGCCTCGAGGAGGAGCACGATGAGGATCGATCCCGCCGCGACCGCGTCGATCGGCCGCAGCAGGATCAGGTCGACGACCGCCGGGTAGCGCACGGTGAGATACGCGCCCGCCGCGAGCGAAGCAAGCGCCGCGCTCCAGTCGTACCAGGGTATCCGCCTGCGCGGAGAATCGCGCCGCACCGGCAGATGCAGGTAAGCCAGCGCGAGCGTCGCGGTGAGCATCGCCGCCGCGAACTGCTCGGTGTAGATCGAAAGCCCCAGCAGCTGGTAGATGCCGACGGCCCAAACGACGGCGCCCAGCGTGAGCGCCGCAGCGAGGGTCGCGACGATCCAGCGGACGAACGCGGGCTCCAGCCCGGCGCCGCCGGCAGCGGACTCGGGAGTCACGATGCGTGACCGGTCGAGCGGACGAAGCGGTCGACCCCGCTACTTCCCGCCCCAGATGCCGATTTCCCGGTAGAACCTGATCGCGCCCGGGTGGTACTGGAGCGGACCGGCTTCCCGCGCCATGGTCTTCGCGTCGAACAGCGCGAACGGCGGAAACGCCTCGGCCATCGCCTTGCCGTTTTCGTGCATCACCTTCGCCGTGCTGTAAGCGACGTTGTCCGGCGTCTGGGCGCTCGCGAAGACGAGCGCGTCGTAGGCAAGTGAATAGGTCGGCTCGAGCACGCCGACATTCGCGGCGCTCGGCATCTCCTGGCGCAGGTAGCCCGGCGGGAAGTGCTCGCGCACCGCAGCGAGCGCCTGCGGCGTATTCGGCAGCGACAGCATGCGGATGCCGCCGACCGAGGCGTCGACCTCCCTCGGCTTGGCCGCGCCCAAAGCGAAGAAGAACATGTCGGCCTTGCCGGAGGCGAAGACGTCGGCGCCCGCGACCACGTTCGGGACCTGGACGCTTCTCATGTCCTTGCGCGTCAGGTCGACCGTCGCGTACATCGCGTCGAGCAGCGGCAGGATGATCTTCTGGCTCGTGAAACCGTCGACCGCGGGACGGCCTTTGAGATCGGCGAGCGTCCGGATGTTGGAATCCTTGCGCACGAAAATCGCGGAGCGCAGCGGGTACATGACCGCCACCGCGCGCAGGTTCTTGTGCGGCCGCCCCTCGAAGTGCTCCTTGCCCTCGAGCGCCCATTGCAGCTCGGCGATATTGGCGAGACCGAGCTGCATCTCGCCCGCGTCGACGGACGGGATGAAGACGTTGGGGCTAGCAAACGGCTGGATCGTCGCGCGAACGTCGGCCTTCTCGTTCAACAGCTTGGCAATCACCGTACCCGAGGAATGGTAGATCGATCCCGGGTTGGAGGTGCCGATGGCCACCTGCTGCGCCAGCGCGGCGCCGGCCGTACCCAGGGCCAAGGCAGCGCCTGCGATGTGGTATGCGTATTTCATTCCTCTCCTCGACATTCCGTGTTCCTCCTTGGATCAACGCCCTGCCTGGCGTGCGTTCTTTTCTTGCGCCACCGCGCCCGGCCGAAGCGATATCTTCGCATCAAACCGTCCGATTTGGCGGGAGGATCGGATGCCGCGCCTCAGAACCGCTCGACCCAGGGCCGCAGCTCGACCTCCCAGGTCCAGGCGCTGCGCTGCTGGCGGTAGACGTGCAGGTAGGTCTTGGCGATCTCGTCCGGGGAGAGCAGGCTGTCGGGCCCGCGCTCGCCGGCGCGCGGGTCGGCCGGCCCCTTGCGGATCGCGCCGTCGATCACGAAATGCGCGACGTGGATGCCCTGGGGCGCCAGCTCGCGCGCCATGCTTTGGGCGAGGCCGCGCAAGGCGAACTTGCCCATCGCGAAGGGCGCCGACTCCGCGTAGCCCTTCACGCTCGCCGACGCCCCGGTGAAGAAGATCGCGCCTGCGCCGCGCGGCAGCATCCGCTTTGCCGCCGCCTGCGCGACGAGAAAGCCGCCGTACGCGGTCACCGCGAGCGCGCGCTCGACATCCTTGCGATCGAGCTCGACGAGCGGACCTCGGGTGCGGTAGCTCGCGTTGTAGACGACGAGATCCGGCACGCCCCAGCGGCTCTCGACCGCGGCGAATACGGCTTCGACCTGATCGGCGTCGGTCGCGTCGCCGCGCACGGCGAGCGCCCCGGTTTCCGCGGCCAGCGCGGCAAGCTTGGCCGTGTCGCGCGCCGCGATCGCGACGCGCGTGCCCTCGGCCGCAAACAGCCGCGCGAGCGAGGCACTGAGCCCGCTTCCCGCGCCGACGATCAGGACCGTCGATCCCTTGCTTTCGCCTGCCACGGTTTGCGCCTCCCGGTTTCGTCGACGATCGCCTGACCGTCGGCGGGGATTCTTTGGTTTTCGAATCGCCGTGTCAAGGCGCCGAACAAAGATCGGCCCTCGGAGTCAATCGACTACAATCGCACGAGCCGCTTCCGCATGCCACCCGTCACGCAAGCCCTCCTTATCGGCAACATCGCCGTCTTCCTCCTGCAATACGCCGGAGGTGGATGGCTCTTCGAGTGGTTTGCGCTCTGGCCGCCGCGGATGACGGGCCCCGCGATCGGTCCCGATTTCCAGCCCTGGCAGCTCGTCACATACAGTTTCCTGCACGGCAACCTGACGCACATCGTCTTCAACATGTTCGCGCTGTACATGTTCGGCGGCGATATCGAGCGGCTGTTCGGGTCGCGCTTCTATCTCTGGTACTACGTCGCGAGCGTGATCGCCGCCGGGTTGACCCATATGGTGGTGACCGCGTGGACGGGCGCGCCGCCCTACCCGATCGTGGGCGCTTCGGGCGGCGTGTACGGGCTGCTGCTCGCCTTCGGGGTCTACTTTCCGCGGCGCACCGTGATGCTTATCTTCCCGCCGATCCCGATGCCGGCACGGGTGTTCGTCATCGTGTTCGGCGCGCTCGAGCTTTTCTTCGGCGTCACCGGCACGGCGACCGGCGTCGCGCACTTCGCGCATCTGGGCGGAATGCTCGGCGGCTGGCTCATGATCCAGCACCGCCGGCGCGGATTTCCCTTCGGGCCGCGCTAGCGCCGCTCCGGCCGCTCGCTCGCGCGCGGCGAGAAGCGCGAGCGCCGCGGCGAGGGCGACGCCCGCGAATACGAGCCATGTCGTGCGCCAGCCGACGAATTCGCGCAGGAATCCGCTCGCGATGAAGGCGCTGCCCATGCCGAGCGATTGCACCAAGCTCCACGCTCCCTGGTAGGCGCCGTGCGCCCCGGCGGGCGCGAGCCGCGCCACCGCCGCCGGCACCGCGGAGCTGAAGACCAGCTCGCCGACGGTCATCACCATCACGCCGACGAGCAGCGCCGCAACGGGTCCCGGAACCAGCGCGAAGCAGGCGAACGACACCGCGGCGAGCGCGGCCGCGGGCCCGAGCAGGTGAAACGGACCTTGCGGCTCGATCCGCTTCGCCACGGGCACGGCTAAGACGGCGACCAGCACGCCGTTCGCCCCGAGTATCAGCCCGATCACGCTCTCGCCGACGCCGAGGTCGGCGCCGAAGAGCGCCGAGACGAAGGCGAACAGCCCCATCGCGAAGGGAAAGATGAAGGCGAGCAGCGCGAAGCGGACGAACACCCCATCGCGCGCCGCCGCCAACGTGTGCCGCAGCACCGAGATTTCCGCCAGCGTGCGCTCCTGCGGCAGCGGTCCGCGCAGGCCGAGCGCGAACAGAGCCGCGACCGCGAGGTAGCCCGCCGAAGCGCCGATCGCAAGCACGCCGTAGCCCTGCTCGGCGAGAAATCCGCCCGGCGCGACGCCCAGCGTGTAGCCCGCGCTGATCGCCGTGTAGTTGATCGCGAGCACCGTCTGGCGGCGTGCCGGCGGGGCGAGATCGACAAGCAGCGCGTTGCGCGCCGGGAACTGCACCGCGGCCGCGAGCCCCATGCCGAAGCTCCACGCGAGCAGCGACGCGGGTCCCTGGACGAGGAGAAAGCACGGCAGCACGATCGCGCTGCCGAGCACGCCGACCAGCACCGGGCCGCGCCGCCCGGTGCGGTCGCTCAGCGCGCCGAAGAACGGCGCCAGCAGACCCCGCGAGAGGTTCTCGACCAGGAACGCGACCCCGACGAGCATCACCTCGATTCCCACCTCGCGCACGAAGTAGATGCTGAGGTAGGTAACGAGGCTCATGCGCGCGGCGATCGCCAGAAAATTCCCGGCAACGACGACGCGGATGCGGGGATCGAGTGCCACGGCGGCTCGCGCGCTGCGGACGCGCGCAACGCGCAAAGGGTTGGGACCCGCCTCAGTGCTGCGCGACGAAGCGCGGCACCTCGCGGCCCTCCAGATAGGCGAGCAGCACGTCTGCCGCCGCCTCCGCGAAGCGCGCGTAGGCATGATCGGTCGGCCAGCCCAGGTGCGGCGTGAGGACGACGTTCGGCAGCTTCGTCAGCGGATGCCCCGGGAGCAGCGGCTCGACGTCGAACACGTCCAGCCCCGCCCCCGCGATCCGGTGCTTGGCGAGCGCCGCGACGAGCGCGGCCTCGTCGACGATCGGCCCGCGGGCGGTGTTGATGAGATAGGCGCTTGGCTTCATGAGCCCGATGCGCCGCGCATCGAGCAATCCGCGCGAATCCGGCGCGAGCGTCGCGTGTACCGAGACGATATCGGAGGCGCGCAGCAGCTCGTCCAGCTCGCGGCGCTCGACGCCGGCCGACGCCGCGATCTCGTCGGTGAGCCGCCGGCCCCAGGCGAGCACGCGCATCTCGAACGCGCGCGCGAGCCTTGCGACATGGCGTCCGACATGTCCGAGTCCGACGATGCCGAGCGTCTTGCCGTACAGGACCTCGGTCGTCGGCGTGCGCCATTGACCTTCTTTCACGGACCGGTCCGACGCCGGGATACGCCGCGTGAGCGCGAGCGCGAGAGCGATCGTCAGCTCGGCCGCGCCGATCGAGTATCCGCCCGAGGCCTTGCCGACGACGACGCCGCGCGCCTCGGCGGCGGCGAGGTCGATGTGGTAAATATGGTTTCCGGTCTGCGCAATGATGCGCAGGTCTGGCAGCTGCTCGAGCAGCTCGCGCGTGAAGCGCGTGCGCTCGCGGTTCGCGACGAGCGCGTCGAACCCCGCCAGCGCGGCGGGCTCGCCGAACGGCGCCGTGAATATTTTCACCTCGGCGCGCTCGCGCAGCCGGCGTACGCCGTCGGTTTGCTCGTAGGCGTGATGAATATCGTCGAGAATCGCGACTCGCATTGGCTTATCATCTGCAAGACCTGCAAAGCTGTCAACAATCCGGATCCCATGACCGAACGCACCCGCCGCGCCGTCAAGGCTTATCGCAACCAAGCGTTCCTGAACAGCAAGGACGCGCGCGCTCTGCGCATACTCGCCGAGTATCTCGAACCGAAGAGCCGCTTCGAGTACCACAAGGTCGACGACACCATCGTCTTCATGGGGTCGGCGCGCATCAAGTCGCGCGAGCAGGCGGAGGCGGCGTTCGCGCAGGCCGAGAACGGCGCAGGCGATATCGAGCGCGCCCGGATCGATGTCAAGATGTCCGTGTACTACGAGGCCGCGCGCGAGCTGGCGCTGCGGCTGACGAAATGGTCGAAGGAGCTCGACCCGAAGGAGCGTCGCTTCGTCGTCTGCACCGGCGGCGGACCGGGAATCATGGAAGCGGCCAACCGCGGTGCCGCCGAAGCGCGGGGCATGAACGTCGGCCTCACGATCTCGATCCCCGTGGAGGAATTCGACAACCAGTACGTGACGCGCGAGCTCGCGTTCCACTTCCACTACTTCTTCATGCGCAAGTTCTGGTTCGCCTACCTGGCGAAGGCGGTGATCGTCTTTCCGGGCGGCTCCGGCACGCTCGACGAGCTGTTCGAGCTGCTGACCCTGGTGCAGACGAGAAAAATGCAGCGGCCGCTGCCGATCGTGCTCTTCGGCACCGAGTACTGGAGCCAGGTGATCGACTTCGACGCGTTGGTCCGGCACGGCACGATCAGCGCGGGAGACGTCGAGCTCGTTCATCGCACCGATTCGCTGGACGATGCCTACGACTGGGTCGTGCTGCAGCTCGCCGAGCATGCGCTCGGCCAGCCCGGACCAATGCTGTAGCCGGGCCCGGCGAACATGGCGCCGGACTTGCGCGCCCCCGGGGAGATCGAGTCCGCCTACGCCTGGGCACGCCTCGCCGCGTCGCTCGCGCTGATGACGATCGGCGGGGTGGGAATGTATGCGATGACCGTCGCGCTGCCGCCGGTGCAGGCCGAGTTCGCGCTGACGCGCTCCGAGGCGTCGCTGCCGTATACGCTGACGATGGTCGGATTCGGTCTGGGCGGAATCCTGATGGGCCGTCTCGCAGACCGTGCCGGGATCGTGGTGCCGGTGCGGGTCGGCGCCGTCGCCCTCGGGATCGGCTTCGTCGCCGCGGGTCTGGCCGCGAGTTTCTGGCAGTTCAGCCTGGTCCTGGGCCTGCTGATCGGGCTTCTCGGCACCTCGGCGACCTTCGCGCCGATCGTCGCCGACATTTCGCACTGGTTCCATCGGCGCCGCGGGATTGCAGTCGCGATCGTGATCAGCGGCAATTATCTCGCGGGCACGATCTGGCCGCCGGTTTTGCAGTTCTTTTTCGATGCGGTCGGATGGCGCCGGACTTTCATCGGGGTCGGGGTGTTCTGCGTCGCTGCGATGCTGCCGCTCTCGCTCGCACTGCGCCGAAAAGCTTCGCTTATCGACACGAAGCTGGATTCGGCATCCATGCCCGTCTATTCGGATCGGCCGCTCGGATTCTCGCCGAATGCGCTGCTCGCGCTGCTCTGCGTCGCCGGGGTCGCATGCTGCGTCGCAATGGCGATGCCCCAGGTCCACATCGTCGCCTACTGCGGCGACCTCGGTTACGCCGCGGCGCGGGGAGCGGAAATGCTCTCTCTCATGCTCGGCTTCGGCATCGTGAGCCGGCTTGCGTTCGGATGGATTTCCGACCGCATCGGCGGCCTGCGCACGCTGCTCCTGGGTTCCGGTCTACAGGGCACGGCGCTGCTGCTGTTTCTGCCCTTTGACGGCCTTGTCACCTTGTACGTGGTGTCGGCGCTATTCGGCCTGTTCCAGGGAGGGATCGTCCCCTCCTACGCGATCATCGTGCGCGAGTATTTTTCGCCGCGAGAGGCCGGAGCACGGGTTGCCACGGTGCTGATGGCCACGCTTTTCGGCATGGCGCTGGGGGGCTGGATGTCGGGCGCGATCTTCGACCTGACAGGCTCGTACCGCGCCGCGTTCGTGAATGGGATCAGCTGGAATCTGGTCAACATGGCGATTGCCGCCCTGCTGCTGCTGCGGTCACGCAAGCCGAGCCCCTCTCCCCGGCTCGAAACCTCCTGATTCAGCAGGTTCGTCGAGCAGGCGTTCTTTCTCCGGGCACGTGTCGGCGGGTTGCCGGTCCAAGCGTTATACAGAGACAGGAGGCGCCCATGAAGACCCCTGCTACGAGTGCCGTCACTATCTTCGCCGCGTTCCTGGTCCTGGCGCTTGCGATCGCGCCGCAGCCGGCCTCGGCGGAGTCAACGAAGACATTCAGCCAGCAGGAACTCGACCAGATGCTCGCGCCGATCGCGCTCCACCCCGACCCCCTGCTATCGCAGATGCTGATGGCGTCGACTTATCCGCTCGAGGTCGTCCACGCGGCGCGCTGGTCCAGGGCCAACCCCCATCTCAGGGGCGAGGATGCGGTGCGGGCCGTCGCGGACAAGGACTGGGAGCAAAGCGTCAAGGCGCTCGTCGCTTTTCCGGAAGTCCTCGTGCAGATGGACGAGAAGATCGAGTGGACCGAAGCGCTCGGCGACGCGTTCCTCGCTCAGCCGGAGCAGGTGATGGAGACCGTCCAGGCGCTGCGCCAACGCGCCGCGGCCGCGGGCAATCTCAAGTCCGATGATCGTATCCGAGTGCACGAGGACGGCCAGGCGCTCGCGATCAAGCCGGCGGATGCACGTGTCATCTATGTCCCCTACTACGACCCCTGGACGGTGTACGGGCCATGGTGGTGGCCGGCCTCGCCCCCCGTCTACTGGGCGCCTTCCCCCGGCTATGCGGTACGCCCGGGCTACGCGGTCTACTACGGCTGGGGCGTCAATGTTGTACCGGGATTCTTCTTCGCCTCCTTCGACTGGCCGCGCCGCTGCATCACGATCGTGCAGATCCAGACCGTGAGACCGGTGGTCGTGAATCGTCCGGTGCACCCGCACCCGATCCATGCCGGCGCGCCGCATCACCCGCCGCAAGTCTGGCGCCACGATCCGGTGCATCGCAAAAAGGTCGGGATCCGCCATCACCCGATCCAGCAGCCGTTCGCACGTCCGGCAACGCCCGAGCCGCCCATCATCCGCCCGAGCCCGACGCTCGAGATTCCCAGCGTGAGCGCAAGCCGGCAGCATCCCGGCGACATCGGCAAACGGCGCGGCCCGGAGGTTCAGCGTTCGAGCGTCGGCGGATCGAGCCATCGCCCGCCGCGCGCCCCGTTTACCCGTTCCGTTCAAGCAGCGGAACCGCCGAGCGTGGGAGGCGCCCGAGCACATCCGGGCGAGATCGGGCGCTCGCGAGGCGGCAGCGCACCGCGGATGATGCTGCGCTGAGCCGTCGGCTTAGGCGAGCCGCTCGATCCCGAGCCGGTCGGCGAGCGCGTCGAGCGTCTTCGTCAACTGGGGCGGGAGCGGCACGCCCAAGCGCGAGCGTTCCAAGCGCTTGGCGCGGCTCTGCTCGCCCGGCAGCCAGATGCGGTCGTGGCCTTTCATCCTCGTGGAATTCCGCAGATCCCGCGCCACCGTGTCGACGCGGCGCTTGAATTCGCCGACATCGCCAAACGCCGAGATGTCGATCGCGACGATCGCCTGGCCGGTATTGGTGGCGGAGGACTCGTCGGCGTTGTGGTCGATCACGTCCTTGCCCATCGCCGCGCCGTTGAGCGTCCCGGCGAGCAGCCCGAACACGAGCGCGAGCCCGTAGCCCTTATAGCCGCCGATCGGCAGCAGAAACCCGTCATGGGCGCGCTTGGGGTCGGTGAGCGGGTTGCCGTCGCGATCGATCATCCAGCCTTCGGGCATGGTCTCGCCGCGCTGCGCGTGGGTCTTGACCTTGCCGAACGCGGCGACGGTCGTCGCCATATCGAGCACGATCGGCGGTTCCTCTTGCGCCGGGATCGCGACCGCGATCGGGTTGGTCGAGAGCAGCATGTCGATCCCGCCCCAGGGCGGGAGATGGTTCGCGTTGCCCACCGCGAGGTAGAGCCCGATCATGTTCTCGCGCATCGGCATCCTCGCGTAGAGCGACGCGGGGCCCGCGTGATTGCCCCGGCGCACGCCGACCCAGGCCGACCCCGCGCTCTTCGCCTTTGCGATCGCGCAGTCGGCGGCGAACTTCATCACCAGATGCCCGAGGCCGTTGTCGCCGTCGACGAGCGCCATCGCCGAGCGCTCGCGCTCGATACGGATGTTCGGGCGCCGGTTGATCCCGCCCGCCTCGATGCGCCGCACGTACTGGGGCAGGCGGAAGATGCCGTGGCCGTCGGACCCCTGCAGGTCCGCCTCGGTCATCAGCTCGGCAACGGCGGTCGCATCCCGCGCCGGGATATCGACGCGCTCGAACGCGTGCGCAATGAACGCACGCAAGCGTGCAGCGCTGTATCTTTTGGTCTCGCTCATCGAATCCCTCTCTCCCGGTGGGCGCCGCACTCTAGCATGCGCGCGTCGTGTGGTCCGGAGTACTATCGACGCTTCGATCGCGAGGAGAAGCTGCGATGGCTGCACGTGCACGGTATCTCTTTATCGCCAGCATGGATGTCGATCCGGCCAAGGAGGCGCTCTTCAACGAGGTGTACGACCGCGAGCACGTTCCCCTTCTCTTGAAAGTCCCGGGCGTGCTCTCGGTGACGCGGACTAAGACCGAGCCGCTCACGATGACGATCGGCGGCGAGACGAAGACCATCGTCGCCGAAGGCGAGCCGCGCTACAGCGCGATCTACGAGCTGGAGAGTCCCGAGGTGCTGACGAGCGCGGCGTGGGCAAAAGCGGTCGATGCCGGCCGCTGGCCGGGCGAAGTCCGCCCCTACACGCGCAACCGCCGCCACGTGCTGCGGCGGGTCATTTCGTAGGGTTCAGCTCGCGCCAGAACTCGTTCATCCGCTGCGCGAACCGGGTTCCCAGCGCATCGTCTTCGTGCATGAAATAGACGTACGCGCGGGTCAAGGGCTGCGCCGCGATCCGCTCGACCCAGGCGCGCAGCTCGGCGTCGTCATAATGGGTTCGCCGCAGCCGCAGGTAGCCTTCGCCCGACGTCGAGACGAACGGCGTATCGCCTTTCTCGGTATCGGTGACGCAAAGCATCGCGCCTCGGGCGCGCAGCGCTGCGTACACGTCGTCAGCCTGCCACGAATCGTTGCGGAATTCGAATGCGACGCGACGCCCCGCGGGCAGCAGGGCGAGAAAATCCTCCAGCCGCGGCAGGTCCTTCTTCAGGTAGGGAGGCAGCTGAAAGAGCAGCACGCCGAGCTTGTCGCCGAGCATCGCCGCGCGCCGCAGAAATTCAGCCGTATTCGGCTCGGCTTCACGCAAGCGCTGCTCGTGCGTGATCCGCCGCGGCGCCTTGAGCGTGAAAGCAAAATGG
>JBFGLA010000037.1:0-13715 GCA_041576355.1 Burkholderiales bacterium | reverse complement strand
TCGACCGCGACCGTGGTCCAGCTGGTGTGGTGGCTCACCCCGGCGCGAAACTGCGGCTTCAGCTCGATCGTGTTGCCGAGCACGGTGGTGTAGCTGCGCGAGATCAGGTTCTTGCCGACTAGTCCGGCCTTGAATCCCGATCCGAGCTGCTTGGCGAGCCCCAGGTCGAGGTTGCCGCCGCTGAAATCCCGGCGCCCCTGGTCGAGATCGATCTCCGACTGCTGCGGCGAGATACTGTAATCGATCGTGTAGATCCTGACCGCCTTGGGCGTGATGCCGATCGCGAGCTTGTCGAGCGAGTCGAACTCGTGCGCGAGCGAGACGCCGGATTCCAGCAATGCGACCGCGCGCACGTTGAGTCGCGACTGGAAGTTGGGATCGTTCAGGGTATTGTTGGCCGGATTACCGAACGCGGCGATCAGGGCATCGCGATCGGGCGCGGCGCCGCTCGCCGCGAATGTCGCCGCCAGGCCCTGGTAGTTGTTGAGCAGCGCATCGTCGCTTCCGGCGTAGACGAGTTGTGCGCTGATATCTGCCTTTGCCGCGGCGTAGACCGCCCAGCCGAGCGTCTTCCCGGGCACCCCGAGGGTCAAAGGCGAGGCGAACAGGTTCGCTTCGAGGTTCTTGTTATTGATCGTCGAAAGAGAAGAACGGATCCCGCCCAGCGCGGTGGCGAGCCGGCCGGATGCCGCGGCCTGGTCCACGAGCGGCGCACCCGAGGTGACCGCCTGGTTGAACCCGTTAATCGCGGCGGTGAGCACATCGCCATTCCCTTCCAGCGTATCGATGTCTTTCTCGAACTTCTGCGGATCGGCGACACGCGCCGAGGCCATCACCTCGATCGCAAACCGGTCCTTGGGCGCGGCGGCGGCGAGGAGAGCCGGGTTGAAATACGATGCGTTGCCGGCGGTGCCGGAGGAGACGCCCGTCCCGCCCATCGCGATCGAGCGCGGATCGAAAACGCCGAATGGCGCCGCCTGGGCCGAGCCGAGTCCGAGGACTACAAGGACTACGAGAAGCGCGGCTGCACCCAGCCGCCCGTTGACGATCGCCATCTTATCCTCCCGATTTCCGTGTTGCGGAACAGGTTTCTACGCTACGGGTCCCGCCCGAGGGGGCCAAGCGACTTTGTCACGAATCGCCGTATCGCAACCGAAGCTGGCGAAAGGCGTGGATTCGGATCTATGCTCTCGGCCGGAGGAGAGGCCATGCCGGACACGCAAACCGTCAGGACGCTCATGCGCTACAACGCCTGGGCCAACCGCACGATCTTCGACGCCGTCGCCGCGCTGCCCGCGGGCGAGGCGACCCGCGAGCGTCCGACCTTGTTCAAGAACATGGTGAATACGCTCAACCATCTCTACGTCGTCGATCTCATCTGGCAGGCGCACCTGGAGGAACGCGAGCACGGTATCCCGGCGCTGAACACGGTGCTGCACCCGGAGCTCGCCGAGCTCGACGAGGCGCAGCGCGCGATCGACGCCTGGTACGTCGACTGGAGCGACGTTCTGACCGAGAAGACGATCGCGGAGAAAGTGAGCTTCACGCTGATCGGCGGCAACCGCGGCACGATGACGCGCGGCGAGATCGCCTTCCACCTCGTCAACCACACGAGCTACCACCGCGGGTTCGTCGCCGACCTCTTCTTCCACGTCCCGCTGCGTCCGCCGCTCACCGATTTTCCGATCTACCTGCGCGAGCGCGCGCTCGCCTGAGCGCCACCGCTCACGCCGGGCAGGCTCAGAGGAGCCGGATGCCAAGCTTGGCCGCGGCGTACACGGCCTCGGTCCGATTGTGCACGCCCAGCGCGCGCAGGACCGCCGACAGGTGCAGCTTGACCGTCCCCTCCGAGATGTTGAGCTCGCGGGCGATGATCTTGTTCGGCTTGCCGCGGATGACACACCGCAGGACCTCCATCTGCCGCTGCGTGATGCCGGGCAGCGCCGCCTCGCCGGAGCCGTTTCCGGGCGTGGTGGCCCCCGCCGACAGAGTGGCTCTCGGCCCGCCGAGAGCGAGCGGCGGCAGGTACACGCCGTGCGCCAGCACGAGCCGCAAGGCCTGGATGAGCACCTCGGGCGTAGAGGACTTGGGAATGAATCCCATCGCGCCCCGCTCGATCGCCGTGCGCACGATGCTCGGATCGTCCTCGCCGGACAGGACCACGATCGGAACTCCGGGCGAGGCCTCGCGCAGGGCGTCGAGGGCATCTAGGCCGTTCAGGCCCGGCAGCTTGAGGTCGAGAAGAACCAGGTCGAAGGGGCGGGCACGGGCCAGATCGAGCCCCTCGGCGCACTCGCTCGCTTCCTCCAGTTCCAAGCTCGAATCGAGGCTGTTGAGGAGCAGCTTCATGCCCTCACGGAAGAGCGCGTGGTCGTCGACGAGCAGGATCTTCACGATGCAATGCGTGGGAAAGGCAGGCCCTAAGGATACGTGAGCCGCCGGCCGGGCGCATCCCCACCGGGCGGTTATGACCTCTGTCTGATTGCTTATATGCCGTTTCGTGGCTTCCGCAAACCCCGCCCCGCGCTCAAGATGGGCTCGAACCGAGGGTCGGGCCCGGCGCCGGCCCGGGAAAGCTAGGGGGAGCCATGCACAAATCGCGGATCGTCGCCCGAACGTGTCTGTGTTCGCTATTGTTGATCGCCTCCGCATCGGCGCCTTCGGCGCAAGAACCGAACGGGAGCGATCCGTCCACGGTCGCGCCCTGCGTGTCCCTCAGAACCGGCATGGGCGCCACGCTGGGAGCAATTCTCGGAACCTTCGTCTTTCCCGGCTTGGGCACCGGTGTGGGCTTCCTCCTGGGGGGCGGCAGCGCCTGCATATACGATGGGGTCAGTAGCGCGTGAGCCGGCCCCGCGGCCGGAGGAACTCCTGTGAAGAGCATCATCGGGCTCGCGGAATATACGCTGACCGGGGGCTTCCTCTGGATCCTCTTTCTCGTTTTCGCCACTCTGATCGGCATGGAGCGGCAGGATTTGGGGGCCGTGGAGGTCTGGGCGGCATGGCTTAACGATCTGCCGAAACTGCCGTCCGGGGAACAAACGCTCCTCCTGAAAGACAGCATCCCGGTGGCCGTCACCGGCGTGATGCTGATCGGAATATTCGCGACCGGACTGATGCTCGATCTCGTGGCGCCGTTCGTGTTCGTCGCGTTCGAGATCGGCTGGGCGCGGAAATGGCTGATGCGCGATCCAGCCACCTGGTTCACCAACCTCATTGCGCAACACGGCGAGCTGGTGTCGAAGGACTACGAAACGCTGAGCGGGAGCAGGAGCTTGTGGCGGCCTGCGATCTCGCAGGTGGGCGAATACCGGCGCCTCATGTTGTTCCTGGTCTCCTACGTACTGGGATCGTCGAATGCAGGACAGCAGGAGGAGATATTCGACCGGATGAAGCTGTGGCGCGTCAGCCGGACGCTTTCGGTATCCCTTCTCGTGCTCTCTACGCTGCTGACACTCTGGTTCCTTTTCCAGAAGCCCGACGCGCATGAGCCAACGCTCGTGCTGTACACGGGAATAGCCGCTCCCTGGGTGGTGCTCGCGATCTCCTGTTTCATGGTGCGGACGTCATTCTCTCGACTTCTGATTTCAATTCAGGCCACGGCCTATCTCGCCTGGAAGAAATCGCTGCAGAAGAATTCCGAACCGGCATCAGCCTGAAGTAATGTGAGGTAATGCAATGGCCAATCTGACGAATGTCGCCTGGGACCGTTTTCCTGCCAAGCCGGGACCGCAGGATCAGGTCTCGAAGAATTTCCGGGTCTACGAGCTGATGAAGTCCGAGCTCGCCGAGCGGCTGCACATCGACAACGGATTCGGCGGTGTCAAGACGTTGCGCGCCGCCGTGTATCTGTGCCGCAACGTGCTGCAGCCGTTGCGCGACGAGTTCGGACGCTTCTCGCCGAACAGCGTCTACCGTTCGCAGGCGCTCGAGCGCGCGCTGAAGAAGAAGCCCGCGCGGTGGACGAGCAAGAGCCAGCATGCGACGGGCGAGGCCTGCGACGTGGAGATCCCCGGCATGGCGACCCTGGATCTCGCGCGCTGGGCGTCGAGCAATCTCTTGTTCGACCAGATCATCTGCGAGTGCTACGACCCGGCAAAAGGTCCGAACTCGGGCTGGGTGCACATCTCGATCAAAGCGCCGGGCGCGGGCGAGAACCGCGGCTCGCTCCTCAGCTACGTCTATGACCGGCGCAGCGGCAAGTACGTGTACGTGCAGGGTTTGCGCGCGAGCAGGTCCGGGGCGTCCTAACTCGCGTTTCGGCGCGCCGTGCAGCGTTTCACAGCGCGCGCGGCGCGCATCGCCGACAATAGCGGAATGGATCCGGGCCGCCAGGTCGGAAAATACGACATCAAGAAGCCGCTCGGAAAGGGCGCGACCGGCACCGTCTACCTCGCTGTCGATACTTTCTCGGGCAGCGAGGTCGCGCTCAAGGTGATCGAGCCCGAGGTGTTCCGCGACCCCGAGTTCGGCGCGGTCTACCGCTCGCAGTTCCTCAACGAGGCATCGCTCGCCGACAAGCTCGCGCACCCGCACATCGTCGCGATTCTCGACGCCGTGGTGCGCGAGGACTCGGGATATATCGCGATGGAGTGCGTCACCGGCGGCGACCTGACGCGGCACGTGAGCCCGAAGACCCAGCTTGCGGTGGCCGACGTGCTGCAGATCGGATTCAAGTGCTGCGGCGCGCTCGAGTATGCCTTTCGCGAAGGGATCGTGCATCGCGACATCAAGCCGGCGAACATCATGGTCGTGCGGGGCACGAACGTGAAGATCACCGATTTCGGCGCCGCCTACCTGCGCAAGAGCCAGGCGATCCAGACCGAGGTCATGGGATCGCCCTTTTACATGTCGCCCGAGCAGCTTTCCGGCGCCGAGCTGACCCATCACAGCGACATGTACTGCCTCGGCGTCGTCCTCTACGAGCTGCTCGTCGGGCGCCGGCCTTTCGTCGCCGACAAGCTCGAGGATCTGATCCGCATGATCGTGGACCAGGCGCCGGCCGCGCCGAGCCAGCTGCGCCCGGGGATTCCGCGCGCGATCGATCGCGTCATCCTGCGCTCCCTCGCCAAGCGGCCGACGGACCGCTACGCGACCTGGGCGGAGTTCGAGTTCGAGCTGTCCGAGGTGGCGAAGCTCGCGCTTCCCGCCGGGGCGATTTCGGACAGCGAGAAATTCGTGACGCTGAAGAAAGTCGAGATGCTCTCGGGGCTTTCGGATGCCGAGCTGTGGGAGCTCGTGAACGCGGGCCGCTGGTCGCGCATCGAGCGCGGCGCGGCGCTCGTGCGCGAGGGCGAGGCGGGGGCGGGGTTCTATTTCCTCGCCCGGGGCCAGGCCAAGGTGACGCGCGGCGGGCGGCTGCTCAACGTCGTCAACGACGGGGAATGCTTCGGCGAGATGGCGTACATCCGCGGCGGGGTGCTGCCGCGGCACGCGACGGTCGAGTCGCTCACCGATCTGCTTGTGGCCCAGTTCGAGCCGGCGGCACTGGCGGCGATGACAGCGGGGGCGCAGCTGCACCTCACGCGCGCGCTCGCGCGCAATCTCGTCGATCGGTTGGAACTTGCGAACACGCGGCTGCAACGCTGAAGCAATCAGCGCGCCGCCGCCTGCGTCAGCCGGTACCAGTCCACCCGCCGCGTCGCGATCATCGTTGCGGCGAGCAGCGTAAAGAGCAGCGCCGACCCGGCCAGCAGCGAGTAGTCCTCGGCCCTGAGCAGCAGGTAGAGCGCGCCGTAGAGCGCGGCGAGCGCCGCGCCGAACGCGCCTCCGGCGGCGCGGCTGTCGAGCGCACGCACGGTGTAGGCGGTGACGAGCCCGACGCAGGCGAGGGTCGCGATCGCGTACGCCGCTGCGAAGGCGAGATGCTCGGAGAGCGCGGTGAGCAGGAGGAAGAAGATCGCGAGCGCGAGTCCGACGAGCGCGTACTGGATCGGGTGGATCGCCAGGCGCCGCAGCAGCTCGAAGAGAAAGAACGCCGCGAACATCAGTCCGATGAAGAGGAACCCGTACTTCGACGCGCGCTCGAGCTGCTGGTAGACGCCGACCGGCTCGATGAACGAGACGCCGAGCGTTTGCCCACCGAGTCCCGGACAGGCGGACTTCACTCCCTCACAGCGCTTCAGGCGCTCGGCACCCTGCGCGGCGTACTGCGAGACACGCCAGCTCGCCTGGAAGCCCGAACGTTCCAGTTCGTGCCGCGCGGGCAGAAAGACGCCCTGGAACGACGGATGCGGCCAGTCGGCGTGCATCGCGACCGACGTCTCGCGCGCAAGCGGCGCGAGCGCGAGCGCCTCAGACCCCGCAAGCTCGATCGAGAAGCCGAACGCGAAGGTGCGCGCCTCGGCCGCGCGCAGCGCGGGTAGCGGCGCGTGCACGCCGGTGGCGAGCGCCGAGTCGCCCGGTCCGGGCACGAAGTCGTATTTTTCACTGCCGACCGCGAGCGCGGACACGCGGCGGATGCCGCGCGGGTCCGAGACGCCGAGCACGAGCCGCGGCACGCCCCAGCGGATGCGCTCAGCGCTGGCGGCGATACCGAAGTTCGCGGGCAGGGTGATGCGGCCGCTTGCCTCGATTGTCGCGGTATAGAGGCGCGCCGTGTGGATGCCGCGCGCCTTCTCGCTCGTCGCCGCCGCGACCGACCACTGCATCGAATCGACCGGCAGCCTGAGCACCGCCGACTCGGTGCGCTCGGTGCGCCGCTCCCTCGTGTTGCCGTCGACCGTGTCGCGCACGAGCTTGACGAAGGTGCGCTCGTAGGGGACGACGAGGAACGGATCGGAGATCGTCTGCCGCCCGCCCCAACCGAGCGCGATCTCGCCGACGGCTTCGTTGCGCCGCGCCTGGCGCTCGGCGATCAAGTCGCGGATCATGGTGACGGGAACCAGCAGGATCAGGGCGAGCGCCCCGACGAGGACGGTCTTCAGGAAAACGGCACGATTCACGGCGCTCCTCCGGGGTGAAATGGCGGGACGAGGCGTAGCGTGCCGGCCGGCGGGGACAGGGCGCGGGCGCAAATGTGGCGCCGGCGAGAGCGATCGGGGCAGGCCGCGGGCATTGCCCGGGGGGCATAGCCGGTATGTCGAATCGCTATGGCGGATGCGCGCGCGGCAGCGGTCTGCCAGATGGAAACCCACGCGCGCCTCGCTCTCTTCGCGCGGCCCTCATGCATAATCCGCCACGCACCGCCGAAGCGCGCGTGGGGCGCGCTCGAGAAAAAGGGGAGGAGACCGATGCGTAAGCTGCTGCTAGCAACGTTCGTTGCCGTTGCGCCCGCCACCGTCGTTCAGGCGCAGGGCGACGCCGCCAACTATCCGAGCAAGCCGATACGCCTCATCATGCCCAACGCGCCGGGCAGCGCGAACGACACGCTAGGCCGGATTTTCGCCGCCAAGCTGGGCGACGCCCTGGGACACCAGATGGTGATCGACAACCGTGCCGGCGCGGGCGGCATTCTCGGCATGGAGATCGGCAAGACCGCCACCCCGGACGGCTATACGCTGCTCGCCGCTTCGACCGCGGCGATGTCGATCGCGCCGCACATCCACGCCAAGCTCCCCTACGATCCGCTGCAAGACTACGAGTTCATCTCGACCTTCGGCGTCACGCCGAACACGCTCGTCATCAATCCCGAGCATCCGGTGCGGACCGTCGCGGAGTTCCTGGAGTACGTCAAGGCGCACGGGCTCAAGCTCAACATGGCCTCGGCCGGCGCGGGCTCGCAGAGCCACCTCGTCGGCGCGATGCTGATGCAGGCGGCGGGGTTCCAGTCGACGCACGTGCCCTACAAGGGGGGTGGCGCATCGGTGCTGTCGGTGGTCGCCAACGAATCGCACTGGACCATCACGCCGGCGCCGGCGGTGATGCCGCACATCAAGTCGGGCAAGTTGCGCGTCCTCGGCCACAGCCTCACGCAGCGCACGCCGCTGCTCGCCGACGTGCCTTCGATCGCCGAGTCGGTTCCGGGCTTCGAGTACAGCGGCTGGAACGGCCTGCTCGCGCCGAGGAAGACCCCTCCCGCGGTCCTCGCGAAACTGCGCGAGACACTGCTCAAGGTCGCCGCATCGGAGGACCTCATCAAGCTCTTCACCGCGCAGGGCGCGATCGTGCAGACCAGCACACCGGAGCAGTTCCGCGCGCTCGTCGAGCGCGAGATCGAGCATACCGGCAAGGCGGCGCGTGCGGCCGGGCTGAAGGTGGAATAAGCTACGCACCGGGGGTGAAACGCATGGCGGACTATCCGGTTAAGGTCGGCATTGTCGGGCTGGGACGCTGGGCGAAGGTGCTCGCGCGCGCCGCGGCGAAATCGGACAAGCTGAGTATCGTCGCCGGCTACAGCCGCTCGGAAGAGAAGCGCGCCGCGTTCGCCAGGGAAGCCGGCGTGCCCGCGGTGCCCGACCTGAAGACGCTGCTCGCAAACCCCGAGATCCGCGGCGTCATCCTCACGGTGCCGAACGAGCAGCACCTGCCGGTCGCCGAGGCGGTCGCGCGCGCGGGCAAGCACGTCTACACGGAAAAGCCGATCGCGAGCACGCTCGAGGACGGGTTGAAGATCGCCGCGCTGGAGAAGCAGCACGGCATTACCGTCACCGTCGGCCACAGCGCGCGGCTGATGGCGGGGATCCGCATGATCAAGGAGCGGATCGACGCCGGAGAGCTCGGCCGGGTCGCGTTCATCGAGGCGAATTTCTCCAACGAGCGGGCGCTGGAACTCACGCCGAGCACCTGGCGCTGGTACAGGGACCGCGCGCCGGGCGGGCCGCTGTCGCAGCTCGCGATCCACCAGTTCGACGTCCTGCATTACCTCGGGGGCGAGATCGCCGAGGTCTCGTCGATGGCCTCCAAGCTCTCGCCCGTGGGCGCCGAGGTCGACGACCAGTCGATGACGCTGCTCAAGTTCGCCGACGGCAAGATCGGCTACGTCGGTTCGTGCTGGACCTCACCCGGCGTGTTCGCGGTACGCGTCTTCGGGGCGAAAGGCCTGATGCACTACGAGATCGATTTCGGCACCTGGGACACGCCGGAGAAGCTGCACACGACTTCGACGCTCTACATCCAGCGCGGCAAGGACGGCTACGCGAAGCGCGAGGAATTGAAGCTCCCGGCGAGCGACATGTTCCGCGCCGAGCTGGAGATGTTCGCCGAGAGCTGCGTGACGGGCGAAGTGCGCGAGCTTTCGGCCTACAACGGCAACTTCGCGGTCGCGATCGTGTACGCCGCGCTGCGCTCGATCGACAGGAAAGGCCAGGCGGTGAGCGTCGCCGAGATGCTGCGCGAAACGCAGGCGGGGATCGGCGCGAAGCGCGCCGCCTGAAGCGCAGGCCAGTATGCCCGGGATTCCCAGCCGGTATTTCATCGATCTCACGCAGCCGGAGATCGCGCAGCAGCTCAAGAAGAACCCGCTCGTCATCCTGCCCGCGGGGAGCGTCGAGCAGCACGGGCCGCACCTTCCCGCAGGCACCGACATCTACGCCGCGAACGTCATCGGCGACGCGGTGGCCGAGCGCATGGACGGCTTGCTGCTGCCCGGCGGGCCGCTCGGCGTGACGCCGATGCACATGCCGTTCGAGGGCACGATCACGCTTACTCCAGACACGTATCAGCGCGTCGTCGTCGAAACCGGCGCCTCGACCGCGCAGCACGGCGCGAAGCGGCTCCTCATCCTGAACTGGCACGAAGGCAACATCCCGTCGCTCACGATCGCGGCCGAGTCGCTGCACCGCGAGCATGGCATGACGGTGCTCACGGTGCAGGCGTGCTACGTCGCCGCCGAGCTCTACGGCCACGACTGCGGCGGGCTCACCCACGGCGGCGAGATCGAGGCGCTCGCGGTGCTCGCGGTCCGGCCGGATCTCGTGCACCTGGACCGCATCGACTATTCCTCCGATCCCTCGCACGGCCGCAAGTGGGACAAGCTGCGGCGCACGCGCAGCTACCAGCCGGTGCTGCGCGACATCCGCACGATCGCGCCGACCGGATGGTACGGATCGCCCGAGCATGCCACGGTCGAGAAGGGCCGGCGCATGCTCGGCGACATCGCGGATGCGATCGCGAAGGAGGCGGCCGAGATCTTCCGCCTGCTCGAGGAGGCGCAGGGAGGCACCGCCGAGATCAAGCATTTGAAAGTCGCAGGCTGAGCGCGGAAGGCAATGGCGCGCGTCGTCACCCAGGCCGAGGCGAAGCAGCTGGGACTGCCCGGGCGCAAATCGCTCGAGATCGTCTCGCACGAGAAAGGCGCGCGGGCGGTGACGCTGCGGCTGGTAGAAATCCCGGTGGCGAATCCCGGCGAGGCACCGCGCGCGCCGCACTATCACAACGGCTTCGAGGAATGCATCTACGTCATGTCGGGGCAGGGGACGACCCATGCCGAGAGCGGCGAGTATCCGCTCAAGGCGGGCGACACGATCTTGATCCCCTCGGGCGAGAAGCACGTGACGCGCAACACCGGCGCCGAGCCGCTCGTGCTGCTGTGTTTTTTTCCCGTCGCCGACATCAGCCAGCGCACGCACGAAAAGCGCTGACGCCGTGAGCGAGACCGCGGAGGTCGTCTGCCTGCGGCCCGAAGCCGATTTCTTGCGGGTCGGCGTGACGCCGCCCGCCGCCTTGAAGATCGCCTATCGCGCGCCGGACGATGCCGCGCTCGCATCGCTCATGGCGGGGGCGCGCGCCCTCGTCATCCCCGCGGTCGGACCGAAACTCCCAGCTTCGCTATTCGAGGATAGCGAGGTCAAGCTCGTCCAAGTCACGGGTGCAGGTGTCGACCGGCTGGACGAGCCGGCGCTCAAGCGCCGCGGTGTCGCCGTCTGTAACGTGCCGGGGGGAAGCAACAGCGCGGTCGCCGAGTACGCCGTCACGACTGCCTCCGTGCTGCTGCGGCGTTTCGCCTGGGCGGACGCGGAGATCCGGGCGGGCCACTACGCCGCGTTTCGCGCCCGCATGGTCGCCGACAATCTCTCCGGGATAGAAGGCCTCACCGTCGGCGTCGTGGGGCTGGGCGCGATCGGGCTCGCGGTGGCGCAGGCGTTTCATCGCTGGGGCTGCCGCATCGTGTACTTCGACCCGTCGCCGCGCGATCCTGCCGCGGCGGCGAAGATCGGCGCGCGCGCGGTGGCGCTGGACGAGCTGCTCAAGACCGCGGATGTCGTGACGGTGCACGTACCGTTGCTGTCCTCGACGCGGGGACTGATCGGCGCGCGGGAGCTCGGCCTCATGAAACCCGCCGCGGTCCTCGTCCAGGCATCGCGCGGCGGGATCGTCGACGAGGGGGCGCTTGCCGCGAGCCTTGCCTCCGGGCGGCTGGGCGGCGCGGCGATCGACGTGTATGCGAGCGAGCCGCCCGAAGCGGGGAATCCCTTGTTCGCGCTCGCAGGCGACGCGGCGCGCAGGGTCCTCTTCACGCCTCATATCGGCGGGGTCACGCGCCAATCTTGGGCGCTCCTTTTCGATACGGCGTGGAAAAACGTCGTACGCACGCTCGTCGACGGAGCGGCGCCCGAGCATCGGGTGTACTGAGGCCGCGCCCGCACTTGACTCGGGTCAAGGGTCGAACCAGCGCACGCGGTAGAAATCGCCGATGGGAGCGCGCTGGGAACATTTCGAGCACGAGGCGGACGTGGGCGTGCGCGGCCTTGGCGAGACGAAAGCGGAGGCGTTCGAGCAGGCAGCGCTCGCGATGACCGCGGCGGTGACCGATCTCGATCTCGTCGAGCCGCGCGAGGCGGTCGCGATCGAATGCGAGGCCCCCGACGACGAGCTGCTCCTTGCCGAGTGGTTGAACGCCGTCATATTCGAGATGTCTACCCGCAAGATGCTCTTCTCCCGCTTCGCGGTGCGCTTCGAGGAGACGCGGCTCTTCGCCGAGTGCCGGGGCGAGCGCGTCGAACCCTCGCGCCATCATCCGGCGGTCGAGGTGAAGGGCGCGACGTACACGATGCTCCACGTCGCGCGCGAGGACGGGACCTGGGTGGCGCAGACCGTGGTGGACGTCTGAGCATGGATCTGGGTCTCCTCGAGCGGCGCTCGGAGTACGAGTGGGAAATCCCGCAGCAAGGGGCGATGCGGGTGCCGGCGCTGATCTACGCGAGCGAGGCGCTGGTGCGCGACATGGACCGCAAGGTCTACGAGCAGGCGGTGAACGTCGCCGCGCTTCCCGGAATCGTCAAGGCCTCGTACGCGATGCCCGATGCGCACTGGGGCTACGGCTTTCCGATCGGCGGGGTCGCGGCGTTCGATCCGGACGAAGGCGGCGTCGTCTCCGCGGGCGGGGTGGGGTTCGACATCTCCTGCGGGGTGCGTTGCCTGCACACGGGACTTGTCCGCGACGATGTCATGCGCGTGCAGAAGGAACTCGCCGAGATGCTCTATTACCGCATCCCCGCGGGTGTGGGCAGCACCGGCTCGATCCGGCTCGGCGAGGCGGAGATGGACGCGATGCTCGCGGGCGGCGCACGATGGGCGGTCGAGCGCGGCTGGGGCGTGGCTGAGGATCTCGAGCGCATCGAGGAAAGCGGGCAGATGAAGCACGCGAAACCGGGGTGCGTGTCGCCCCAGGCGAAAAAGCGCCAGCGCGACGAGATGGGGACGCTCGGCAGCGGCAACCACTATCTGGAAGTGCAGGAGGTCACCGCCGTCCACGACACGAGAATCGCCGGGATCTACGGGCTCAGGCAGGGCGATATCGTGCTGATGATCCACTGCGGCTCGCGCGGGCTCGGGCATCAGATCGGCACCGAGTACCTGAAGCGGATGGCGATCGCGGCCGGCCAGCACGGGATCCGGCTGCCGGACCGGGAACTGGCCTGCGCGCCGATCCACTCGCCCGTCGGCCAGGAATACCTCGGCGCGATGCGCGCAGCGATCAACTGCGCGCTCGCCAACCGCCAGATCCTCACTCACCTCGTGCGCGAGGTGTTCCGCCACGTGCTGCCGCAGGCCCGGCTCCCGCTCCTCTACGACGTATCGCACAACACGTGCAAGGTCGAGGAGCACCGGACGAACGGGCATACGCGCAAGCTCTACGTGCACCGCAAGGGGGCGACGCGCGCTTTCGGCCCCGGGCATCCGGATATTCCCGAGGCGCTGCGCGGGGCGGGTCAGCCGGTGCTGATCGGCGGCTCGATGGGAACGGGCTCGTACGTCCTCGCGGGAACGAAGGAATCGGAAGCGCTCGCGTTCAGCTCGGCGTGCCACGGCGCGGGGCGCGCGATGAGCCGGCATCAGGCGCTGCGCACGTGGAAGGGCCGCAAGGTGATCGACGACCTCGCCGCGCGCGGTATCCTCGTGAAGAGCCCGTCGATGCGCGGCATCGCCGAGGAGGCGCCCGAGGCCTACAAGGACGTCGCGGCGGTGGTGGATGCCGCCGAGCGCGCCGGGCTCGCCCGACGCGTCGCGCGGCTCGTGCCCGTCGTCTGCATCAAAGGCTGACGGCGGCGGGGCACGCTCCTACTTGGAGCGGATGGCCGCGACCCGGCCTTGGCCGTCGGCCCGCGCGCCCAGACAGGCTGCGATCTGGTCGCGGTAGAGCGTCTCGCGCTCCTTCAGCGTGCTCACCAGCGCCTCGACCCGGGGACGGTTACGCGTGATGACCGTCTCTGCTCGCATTTCCGCATCGCGCAGCACCCGTTGCACCGCCTCGTCCACGGCCTTGGCGAGCGCGTCGCTGTGCCGGCGCGGCTGGGCGATCTCGCGCCCCAGAAAGGGATGCTCCTCGCTCTCCC
>JBFGLA010000036.1:0-13980 GCA_041576355.1 Burkholderiales bacterium | reverse complement strand
GTCCGGCTGTTGAGGTCCCATTCCCGCCACGGCGCGATCACCTTGATATCCGGATTGAGCGCGTAATAGGACAGTTCGAAACGCACCTGGTCGTTGCCCTTGCCGGTCGCGCCGTGCGAGATGGCGTCCGCCCCGGTGCGCCGCGCGATCTCGACCAGTTGCTTGGCGATCAGCGGCCGCGCGATCGAGGTGCCGAGCAGGTACTCGCCCTCGTAGACCGCGTTGGCGCGGAACATCGGAAAGACGAAGTCGCGCACGAACTCCTCCTTCAGATCCTCGACGAAGATGCGCTTCACGCCGAACATCCTGGCCTTGCGCCGCGCCGGGGCGAGCTCCTCGCCCTGGCCGATGTCGGCCGTGAAGGTGACCACCTCGCAGCCGTATTCGTCCTGCAGCCATTTCAGGATCACGGACGTATCGAGTCCGCCGGAGTAGGCGAGGACGACCTTCTTGACCGGGTTTTCTTGCCGCTTTGCCATCAGGATTTCACTTTGCCGAGTAACAGGAATTCGAGCAAGGCCTTTTGCGTGTGGAGCCGGTTCTCCGCCTCGTCCCAGACGACGCTGTGCGGCCCGTCGATCACTTCGGCGGCGACTTCCTCGCCCCGGTGCGCCGGCAGGCAGTGCATGAAGAGCGCGTCCTTCTTCGCGACCCGCATCATGTCGGCATCGACCTGCCAGTCCTGGAACGCGCGCCGGCGCTCCTCGTTCTCCGCCTCGAAGCCCATGCTGGTCCAGACGTCGGTGGTGACGAGATCGGCGCCCTTCGCCGCGTCCATCGGATCGCGGAACTCCTCGTAGTGATCGGTCCCGTACAGGCCCGCGCGCTCGGGCTCGACCTCGTAGCCGGGCGGGGTCGAGACATGGACGTTGAAGCCGAAGGTCTCCGCGGCCTGCAGCCAGGTGTTGCACACGTTGTTGGAATCTCCGATCCAGGCGACCGTCTTGCCGCGGATCGATCCGCGCTGCTCGAGGTACGTGTAGATGTCGCCGAGGATCTGGCAGGGGTGGTATTCGTTGGTGAGCCCATTGATCACGGGAACGCGCGAATGGCGCGCGAAGCGCTCGATGATGTCTTGCTCGAAGGTCCGGATCATGACGATATCGCACATGCGCGAGACGACCTGGGCGGCATCCTCGACCGGCTCGCCGCGACCGAGCTGCGAGTCGCGGTTGGCGAGGAAGATCGCCGCGCCGCCGAGCTGGTGCATGCCGGCCTCGAACGAGAGGCGTGTCCGCGTCGATTGCTTCTCGAAGATCATCGCGAGCGTCCGGTCCTCGAGCGGCCAGTAGCGCTCGTAGCGCTTGAACTTGTCTTTAATCCAGCGCGCGCGCGCGAACAGGTGCTCGTACTCTTCGAGCGAGAAGTCCTTGAACTGCAGGTAATGCCGAACGCCCATGCGGCCTCAACCGCCGGCGGCGGTGTGCGCGGGCTGCGCCGCGCCCGCGGCAAGGTGCGACCTGACGAGCGGGGCGAGGCGCTCGACCACCATGCGGCCCTCGGCCTCGCTCATTACGAGCGGGGGCAGCAGGCGAATCACGTTGTCGGCGGTGACGTTGACGATGAGTTCGGCGTCGAGCGCGGCCGCAACGAGCTCGTTGCACGGGCGTTCCAGCTCGACGCCGATCATCAGTCCCATGCCGCGGACCTCGGTGACGCCGGGGAGCCCGCCGAGCGCGGCGGCGAGCCCGCCGCGTATCGTCTCGCCGACCCGCACCGCGTTGCCGAGCAGCCGCTCCTCGTGCACGGCGTCGATCGTGGTCACAACCGCGGTGCAGGCGAGAGGGTTGCCGCCGAAGGTCGAGCCGTGGTTGCCCTGCTTGAGGATGCTCCGGGCGCGCCCGCCCACCGCGCACACGCCGACCGGGATCCCCGAGCCGAGTCCCTTGGCGAGGGGAAGCACGTCCGGAAGAATCCCGGCGTGCTGGTAGACGAACCACTTGCCGGTGCGCCCGATGCCGCACTGGACTTCGTCCAGCATCAGGAGCCACTCGTACTGGTCGGAAATCCTGCGCAGGCCTTGCAGGTACTCGGGGGCCGCGACGTTGATGCCGCCTTCGCCCTGGATCGGCTCGACCAGCACCGCTACCACGTTGCGGTTGTTCTCGGCGACGCGCTCGACCGCGGCGAGGTCGTTGTGCGGCACGCGCACGAAACCCGAGACCAGCGGCTCGAATCCGGCCTGCACCTTGCGGCTGCCGGTCGCGGAAAGCGTCGCGAGCGTGCGCCCGTGGAAGGACTTCTCCATGACGACGATCGCCGGCTCGTTGACGCCCTTTTCGTGGCCGTACTTGCGCGCGATCTTGATCGCGGCCTCGTTGGCCTCGCAGCCGGAGTTGCAGAAGAACACTTCGTCCAGGCCGCTGATCGCCGCGATCCGGTCGGCCGCGGTTTCCTGGATCGGGATGCGGAACAGGTTCGAGGTGTGCAGCACGCGGCCCATCTGCTCGGCGAGCGCCGCGGTGAGCTTCGGGTGCGCGTGACCGAGCGTGCTGACCGCGATCCCGGCGAGCGCATCGAGATATTTCTTGCCCGTCTCGTCCCAGAGCCAGACGCCTTCGCCGCGCACGAACGCGACGGGCTGACGCGCGTACGTGTTCATGATGTGCGACATAGCCGAGGCCTCCAAATGCAAAACGGCGGTGCGCACCGCCGTTTACGGGATGGTATCACAGGGAATGGCTAATAGAAGACGCGCCTCTATCGGGACGCGCCGGCCGTCGTGCGCGGCTCCTTCTGCATCAGGCCGACGATCTTCGAGCGCACGCTGTCCTTCGACCAGTCGAGCTCGCCCAGGTAGCTGAAGCGGATGCGGCCGTCCGGGCCGACGAGGAAGGTCGCCGGCAAGACACGGACCCGCCATCCCCGGGTGACCGAGGTATCTCGATCCAGCAGAAGCGGGAACGCGACGCGAACCTGCTCCGTAAACGAGCGCACCGCGCGGGCGTCCTCACCGACGTTCACCGCCAGCACCGCAAAGGGCTCGCCCTCGAGCGAGCGGCGCAGCCGCTCGATGCTCGGCATCTCCTCGCGGCACGGCGCGCACCAGGTCGCCCAGAAATTCACGAGGACGACCTTGCCGCGGTAGTCCGAGAGCCGGTGTCGCCGCCCGGCGGGATCCTCGAGATCGATCGGTGTCGTCGCGCCGCCGGTCCAGGGAATGAGCTCCTGCGCGGACGCGGGCGCGAAGCCGGATGCGAGGAACGCCACGGCGAGGAGCAAAGCGCGCGTGGTTGGAGCGACGCCACAATGGCGGGCACTCCCTCTGTCGACCCTGCGCTTCATGAATGTAATGTAGCGCTGGCAGGCCACGACAACAAGCAACATCATCTCGCGCACGCCGCCGGCGCTCAGCCGATCCGGTGCAGCGACTTCTCCTCGGCGGGCTTCAGCACCCGGATGCAGGGCTGGTAGCCTTCCATCACGATGCCGTGCATCTCCATGCGCTTGTGCGAGCGCAGGAGATCGCCGAGGTATTGCACGATGTTCGCGGTGACGATCTGACCCGGCACCAAGACCGGGATGCCGGGCGGATACGGGACGATCTGGTCGGCACAGACGCGGTTGGCGAGGGCGTGGTTGACGCGCTCGTGCTCGTCGAACACCGGCACCAGCTCGCCGCCGCAGTAATAGGCGTCGCGCGGCAGGAAACGTAGCTTCGTAAACCCGGGGATTTCCGGCGTCTGCACCAGACGCCGCGGCGCGCGCGCCTCGCGCGCGATGCGCATCAGCGCGTCGTACAGGCGCGACACCTTGGAGCGCGTGGTGCCGATCGTGAGGAGCAGGGTGAGCGTGTTGAAGGTGCTCTTCTCGACCTGGATGTTGTAGCGCTCGAATAGCCCCTTCTGCAGATCTTCGACCGTGTAGCCGCAGCCCGAGATGTCGATCGTTACCTTGGTCGAGTCGAGCCGGATGTTGTCGTCCTTGACCTCATCGGGCAAGAGATCGGAGAGCTCGAGGCAGCGGAACACGCGCGACGAGTTGATCTGCTCGCGCAGCTCCTTGGCGAGCGCAAGCGTTCGCGCGAGCAGCTTGTAGCCCTCCAGGACGACCTGCTTGCGTGCCACGTCGAGGCTCGCGATCATCGTGTACTGCGGGCTCGTCGAGGTGTGCATGTTGAAGTTCTCCCGGAACAGGTGCTCTTTGAAGTCCGGGTCGTTGACGTGGATCATCGAGGCCTGCGAGAAGGCCGACAGCACCTTGTGCGTGGACTGCGTGGCGTAGTCGGCGCCCGACTCGAGCGCGGTGGGGCGGAAATCGGGGTGAAAGCGCGCGAAGCCGTACCAGGCTTCATCCACGATCACCTTGATCCCTTTCTCGTGCGCGGCGGCGATGATCGGTGCGAGGTCGTAGCGCAGCCCGTCGTAGGTGCACGAGGTGAGAATCAGGGCCTCGGCGTCCGGGTGCTTCTCGATCGCCTCGAAGATCGATTTCTTGGTCACCGGCCCGTACAGGCCGTACTTGCGGTTGAGCGAGGAGTCGAGATAGACCGGGTGCGCGCCGGAGAGCACCACGCCGTGGTGCACGCTCTTGTGGCAGTTGCGATCGAGGAGCAGCTTCTCGCCGGGCGCGAGCAGGGTCTGGAAGATGACCTTGTTCGAGGTCGAAGTGCCGTTGGTGGCGAAGAAAGTGCGCCGCGCGCCGAAGGCCTTGGCCGCCATCGCCTGCGCTTCGGCGATCACGCCCTTGGGCTCCATCAGCGAGTCGAGCATCGGCACCGACACCGAGAGATCGGCGTCGAACACGTGCTCGCCCATGAAGTCGTAGAAGTCGTTCACCCAGGGGCTGCCGCGCAGCGACTCTCCCGACGAGTGCCCCGGCGTGTGCCACTGGTCCTTCGCCATCCAGACGTAGTTCTTCAGCTGGTCGTAGAACGGGGTCTTCGCCTTCTCCTGGATCTGCGCGTTCAGGATGCGGTAGATGCCCCGGTAGTCGCGCTCCTCGCGATAGAAGTACCCGTCGACCGCCTCGGTGAAGAGTGCGTCGACGACGTCGTCTTCCTTCTCCTGCGCGATGAGGATGTAGACGTCGAGCTCGGGGCGAAAGCGCGTGATCCGCTTGACCAGCTCGATCGCGGACATCTGCAGCTTCTTCTTGCCGCCGTTCTTGCGCGCGCCGGGGAGCGTGTAGAGCGTGTCGTCGACGAGCACCGCCTGGATGTCGCCGTCCTCCTCGATCGCGGTCAGCGCCTCTTTCGCGGTGGCGACGCCGACGAAGGTGATGCCGAGGGGGTTGTCCAGCGACCGCGCCGCCGCGTTCAGGCCTTTGATGAATTCGCGCAGGACGAGCTGCTCGTCATTGATGACGAGTATGCGACTGACGGGATTCGACACGCGCGGGTCTCGAGCCGGTTCCTGGCGGACGGAAGGCCGCGAGAATGGTCTAAAAGCCCGTGAAAATCAAGGGGAAACTCGGCTCCCGCACAATGCGGGCGTCTATAATCCGCCCGATGTTCGGGCCCACCGCCGACGCTTTGGAAGGCCCAGGCACGCAGCGCCCGCCGAAAGTGCGCTTGGCGGGCCTGGCGCCTCGTTACGACATCGCCTTGACGGCGTGCGCGAGGCGGCTCTTGTGACGGTTGGCGGCGCTGCCGTGCAGAACGCCCTTGGCGGCAACGCGATCGATGACGCTCGCGCCTTGCGACAATGCTTCCGCGGCCGCCTTCTTGTCTCCGGCGGCGACGGCTTTCTTCACGTTCTTGATCGCGGAGCGGACCGCGGTGCGCAGGCTCGTGTTGCGCACGCGGCGAATCTGCGACTGATGGGCACGTTTGCGCGCGGACTTGATGTTGGCCATGGGGGCGGAGCGGCTCCGAAAAAGGCGCGCATTCTATCGGCTAACTGCCCGCTGCGCAAGGCAAATCTCGATCGGGGGCAAGGAGGCGGCGAACGTGGGAATGCTTAGGTCGCTCGCCACCGTGAGCAGCATGACGCTGCTCTCCCGGATCCTGGGTTTCGTGCGCGACTTTTTCATCGCGCGCGCCTTCGGCGCCGGCGCCGCGACCGACGCCTTCTTCGTCGCGTTCCGCATTCCGAACCTGCTGCGGCGGCTTTTCGCGGAGGGCGCGTTCTCGCAGGCGTTCGTTCCCATCCTCGCCGAATACAAGAACCGCCAACCCCCGGAGGAGACGCGCGCGCTCGTGGATGCGGTCGCGACGGTGCTGATGCTCGCGCTGGTCGCAACGGTGGGGCTCGGCGTCGCGGCCGCGCCGATCGTCGTCTACGTGTCGGCGCCTGGATTCACGGCAGACCCGGAAAAATTCGCTCTCACCGCGCAGCTGCTGCGCATCACGTTTCCCTACATCGGGTTCATTTCGCTCGTCGGCCTCGCGGCGGGAATCCTCAATACCTGGAACCGCTTCGCGATACCGGCGTTCACGCCGGTTCTGCTCAACGTTTCGTTCATCGTTGGAGCGGCGTTCTTCGCCGATCGCTTCGATCCGCCGGTGCTCGTTCTCGCCTGGGCGGTTTTCGCGGGCGGCGTGCTGCAGCTCGCCTGGCAGCTGCCGTTCTTGTCGAGAGTCGGCATGCTGCCGCGTTGGCGTCCGAGCCTGCGCCATCCCGGCGTCGCGCGCATCCTCAAGCTCATGGCGCCGGCGGCCTTCGGCGTGTCGATCAGCCAGATCTCGCTCCTCATCAACACGATATTCGCTTCGTTCCTCGTCTCGGGCAGCGTGTCGTGGCTGTATTACGCCGACCGGCTGATGGAGTTCCCGGCCGGCGTGCTCGGCGCGGCGCTGGGCACCATCCTGCTCCCCAGCCTGTCGAAGTACCATGCCCAGGCGAATTCCGACGAATACGGGCGCCTGCTCGATTGGGGCCTCAGGGTGACGCTGATGCTCGCTCTCCCGGCCGCGGTGGCGCTCGCGATCCTCGCGATGCCGCTTATCGCGACGCTTTTCCACTATGGGCGATTCACGGCGGAGGACGCGTGGATGACGCGCCAGGCGCTCGTTGCCTACAGCGTCGGGCTGGTCGGCATGATCCTCGTGAAGATTCTCGCGCCGGGGTTCTACGCGCGGCAGAACGTGATTACGCCGGTGAAGATCGGGATCGTGACGCTGCTCGCCACGCAGGCCATGAACCTCGCCTTCATCGTGCCGCTCAAACACACCGGGCTTGCGCTCGCGATCGGGCTGGGCGCCTGCCTAAACGCCGGACTGCTCTATCGCATGCTGCGCCGGCAGGGCATCTACTCGCCGCAGCCGGGCTGGGGCGTGTTCGCCGCCAAGGTCGCGCTCGCCGTTGCGGTGATGGCGGCCGTGTTGTTTCTCGCGATGGGCGATTCGGCGTGGTGGCTCGCAGCGTCGTGGGAAGGCAAGGTTCCGGCGCTGGCCGGCATCGTGCTCCTCGGCGCGGGGGCGTACGGCGCATGCCTCCTTGCACTCGGATTCCGCGCGCGCGATTTCTCGCGCGCCGCGGCGGAATGAGGTCGAGCGGGTGGGCGTTGCGCTCGAGCCTTTCGCCGACCTCGTCTCGCGGGAGGACGCGCGCATCGACCTGGCGCGCGCGTGTTTCCTGATCGCGCAAGACGTCTACCCGGAGCTCGAGGTCGAACGCTACCTGGGCGACATCGAGCGCCTGGCGATACGCCTGCGCGGGCGGCTGCCGGAGTCGAGCGCGGCGGAAGAGCGCGTCATCGCTCTCAACCGGTACCTCTTCGACGACCTGGGATATACCGGGAACACGGACGACTACTACGATCCCCGCAACAGCTACCTGAACGAAGTGATGGACCGCAGGATCGGAATCCCGATCACGCTCTCCGTGCTGTACATGGAAGTCGGCCGCCGCGTGGGGCTTCCTCTCGAGGGCGTGTCTTTCCCGGGGCATTTCCTGGTGCGGATGAAGCTGCGCGGCGGGATGCTGATGCTCGATCCCTTTACCGGCGGCACCCCGCAGTCCGAAGACGATTTGCGCGAGCGGTTGGGGCGCGTGATCCCGGAAGGAGCATCGGATCCGTTTCCCGCGACCGATCTCCCGCTCGAGCAGTTTCTCGACCCGGCGACGAACCGCCAAATCCTGGCGCGCATGCTGCGCAATCTGAAGGGGATCTACCGCCAAGCGGACGAGCCCATGCGTCTGCTCGATGTTCTCAACCGCATGCTGATTGTCGCGCCGGACGCGAGCACGGAGTTGCGCGACCGCGGGCTGCTGTACGAGCAGCTCGAATGCTGGCGCCCCGCGCTGAATGACCTCTCCGGATATCTCGAGCGCGAGCCGAATGCCCCGGATACCGACGATGTCCGCGAGAAGGTGAGCGAGCTGACGGCGCGCTGCGCACGCGTGAGCTAGCGCGGCCGCAGCGAAGCGGCGCTATTCCGCTACAATTCAATCTTTTACCTTCGGTCTATGGTCGTTTCGCATGGCACGCCCGCGCCGGGAGGGCGGCACGCCCTCACGGTCGGCAACTTCGACGGCGTGCACCTCGGCCACCGGGCGATGATCGAGCGCGTCGTGCGCCGCGCGGGCGATCTCGGCGTGCGCTCCTGTGTGCTGACTTTCGAGCCGCTGCCGCGCGAGTTCTTCTCCCCCGATTCGGCGCCGCCGCGGCTCTCGCGCCTGCGCGAGAAGATCGAGCTGTTCGAGGCGGCGGGAATCGATCGGGTTCACGTCGCAAGGTTCGATGCGCGCTTCGCCGCGCTCGCGCCCGAGCGCTTCATCGAAGAGGTGCTCGTCCGCGGTCTGGGCGTGAGATGGATGCTGGTGGGCAACGATTTCCGTTTCGGCGCGCGCCGCGCGGGCGACTTGTCGACGCTCGAGGCGGCAACGGCGCGATACGGGTTCGAGCTCGAGGCGATGCCCGAAGTCCTGCACGCAGGCGAGCGCGTGTCGAGCTCCGCCGTGCGCCGAGCGCTCGAGGCGGGCGACTTCGCGTGCGCCGCGTCGCTGCTCGGGCGCGACTACACGGTCTCGGGCCGCGTCGCCCACGGCAGGAAGCTCGGCCGCGAGCTGGGTTTCCCGACCGCGAACATCGTGCTGCCCCGCAGGCCGCCACTCGCGGGCATCTATGTCGTCGAGGTGCATGGCGCCGACCCCGGGCAACCCGACCGCTGGCTCCCCGGAGTCGCGAACATCGGGCTCCGGCCCACCGTGAATGCGGTCGAGATGCCGCTCCTGGAAATCCACCTTTTCGACTTTGCCGAGGAGTTGTACGGGCGGCATCTGCGCGCGCGTTTTCTCGCCCGGCTGCGCGAGGAGCGCAAATACCCGGACCTCGACGCCCTGCGCAGCGCGATCGAGAACGACGTGCAGCATGCAAAGCACTATTTCATGAGCCATGCCTGATTACAAGAACACGCTAAACCTCCCGGACACGCCGTTCCCGATGCGCGGCGACCTCGCGCGGCGCGAGCCGCAGTTCGTCAAGGAATGGCAGGAGAAGGGCGTGTACCAGCGCTTGCGCGAGATCGCCCGCGGCCGGCCGAGATTCGTTCTGCACGACGGCCCGCCGTACGCGAACGGCGAGATCCACCTCGGCACGGCGATGAACAAGATCCTCAAGGACATGGTCGTCAAGTCGAAGACGCTCGCCGGGTTCGACGCGCCCTACGTGCCGGGCTGGGACTGCCACGGCATGCCGATCGAGGTGCAGATCGAGAAGAAGTACGGCAAGCACCTCTCGGCCGAGGAGACGCTGCGGCTGTGCCGCGCCTACGCGGCCGAGCAGATCGAGCTGCAGAAGAAGGACTTCCGGCGCCTGGGCGTGCTCGGCGACTGGGACAATCCGTACCTGACGATGGCCTACCGCAACGAAGCCGACGAGATCCGCACGCTCGGCGCGCTGCTCGCAAAGGGCTACGTCTACCGCGGTTTGAAGCCCGTCAACTGGTGCTTCGATTGCGGCTCGGCGTTGGCGGAAGCCGAGGTCGAGTATGAGGACCGCAAGGACGTGGCGATCGACGTCGGCTTCGCATTCGCCGAGCTGGATCGGATCGCGAAGGCCTTCGGCTTGGCGAAGCTTCCCGACAAGCCCGGACACGCGGTGATCTGGACCACGACGCCCTGGACGCTGCCGGCCAACCAGGCGCTCAACGTCCACCCCGAGTTCACCTACAACCTGGTGGACACTGATAAGGGATTGCTGATCCTCGCCGCCGAATTGCAGGAGGCGTGCCTTGCGCGCTACAAGCTCGCCGGCCGCACGCTCGCCTCGTGCCAGGGCGCGGCGCTCGAGAACATCGCGTTCCGGCATCCGTTCTACGAGCGCCGCTCGCCCGTGTACCTGGGGCGCTACGTCACGCTCGACACCGGCACCGGGGTCGTGCACTCGGCGCCGGCGTACGGCGTCGAGGACTTCGAATCGTGCCGCGCCTACGGCATGAAGGACGAGGAGATCCTCACGCCGGTACTGGGAGACGGGCATTTCGCGAAATCGCTCGATCTCTTCGGCGCAACGATGATCTGGGACGCGAACCTCGAAATCGTCGCCGAGATCGAGCGCCGCGGCGCGCTCTTCGCCCGCGCCGACTACGTGCACAGCTACATGCACTGCTGGCGGCACAAGACGCCGGTGATCCTGCGCGCGACCGTGCAGTGGTTCGCCGGCTTGGACGAGGTGCCGGGCTGGAACGGCACCAAGCCGGCGGAAACGCTGCGAACGATCGCGCTGCGCGGGGTCGAGAACACGCAGTTCTACCCCGCCTGGGGGCAGGCGCGGCTGCACGGCATGATCGCAAACCGGCCCGACTGGACGCTTTCGCGCCAGCGGCAATGGGGCGTGCCGATGCCCTTTTTCATCCACAAGGAGACGGGCGCGCTGCATCCGGATACGCTCCAGCTGATCGAGGCAGTCGCCAAGCGCGTCGAGGAGGGCGGGATCGAGGCCTGGCACACGCTCGATCCGCGCGAGCTGCTCGGGAGCGACGCCGCGCACTACGACAAGGTGAAGGATACGGTCGACGTCTGGTTCGACTCGGGCTCCACCCACCAGACCGTGATGGGCGGGCCCGAGGGCAGGAACACCGGCGCGGGCTCGCACCCGTCGCAAACCGGCTTTCCCGCCGACCTCTACCTCGAAGGGTCGGACCAGCACCGCGGCTGGTTTCATTCGTCGCTGCTCGTGTCGTGCATGATGAACGGCGTTCCGCCCTACAAGGGGCTGCTCACGCACGGCTTCGTCATCGACCTCGAAGGCCGCAAGATGTCGAAGTCCAAGGGCAACGTCGTCAAGCCGCAGGAGGTCGCGGGCACGCTCGGCGCCGAGATCCTGCGGCTGTGGGTCGCGAGCGGCGACTACTCGGGCGAGCTGACGATCTCGAACGAGATCCTGAAGCGCGTGGTCGAGAGCTACCGCCGCATCCGCAACACGCTGCGGTTCCTCCTCGCCAACACGTCTGACTTCGAGCACGCGAAGCACGCGGTTCCGATCGCCGAAATGGTCGAGATCGACCGCTACCTGCTCGCGCTCGCGGCGAAGCTGCAGGAGGATGTCGCGAGCGACTACGCGCGCTACGCCTTCCATCTCGTGTCGCAGAAGCTGCAGGCCTTCTGCTCGGAGGACCTGGGCGCGTTCTATCTCGACGTCCTCAAGGACCGGCTCTACACCTGCGGCGCCGGATCGCGCGCGCGGCGCTCGGCGCAGACCGCGCTCTGGCATCTCACGCACGCGCTGGTGCGGATGATGGCGCCGATCCTTTCGTTCACCGCAGAGGAGCTGTGGGCGGTATTCACCGGGAAGAAGGACGACAGCGTGTTCTTCCACACCTGGTACGCGCTGCCGCCGGTGCCCGAGGCCGAGCGGCTCCTCGCGAAATGGACCCGCCTGCGCGAGCTGCGTGCCCCGGTGCGAAAGAGCATCGAGGAGCTGCGTAGCGCCGGCAAGGTCGGCTCGTCGCTCCAGGCGGAGACGGATCTGCACGCCAACGGCGCGGATTACGAGCTGCTCGCGAGCCTCGCGGACGAGCTGAAGTTCGTGCTGCTCACTTCCGCCGTGCGCGTGCATCGGGCCGCGGGCGCGGCGGAGGAGCGGGTCGCGGTCGCGCCGAGCGAGCATGCGAAGTGCGAGCGCTGCTGGCACTACCGGGACGACGTCGGCGCCGATGCGAAGCATCCGGCGCTGTGCGCTCGTTGCGTGAGCAACCTGTACGGCGAGGGCGAGGCGCGCGCGCATGCCTGATTCGAGCCTGCGCGCTCCGGCGTCGCGATGGATGGAAGGCCCATGGAGATGGTTTGCCGTGGCGGCGGCGATCGTGGTCGCCGATCAGCTCACCAAGTGGTGGGTGCTCGCGGTGTTCGCGCCGGGCGAGCGGCTGGCGGTGACGGGCTTCTTCAACCTGGTGCTCGTGTTCAACCGGGGCGCGGCGTTCAGCTTTCTCGCGGACGCTCCGGGCTGGCAGACGCCGTTTTTCATCACGGTCGCGTTGCTCGTCGGGACGGTCGTCGCCGTGATGCTTTGGCGATCGAAGCCAAACCTGCTGCTGCGCGGCGCGCTCGCGCTCGTCCTCGGCGGCGCGATCGGCAACGTCATCGACCGCATACGCTACGGCCACGTGGTCGACTTTCTCGACTTCCACGCCTTCGGCTGGCACTGGCCGGCGTTCAACGTCGCCGACTCCGCAATCAGCGTCGGCGCGGTGCTCCTGATCCTGGAGAGCTTTGTGCATGGGCAGAAAAGGGAGGCGTAGCCACCGCAAGACGTTGGTGGCACCATAGGCAGACATGGACGTCCTACTCGCCAACCCCCGCGGCTTCTGCGCCGGCGTCGAGCGTGCGATCGAGATCGTCGAGCGTGCCCTCGCGCAGTTCGGCGCGCCGATCTATGTCCGGCACGAGATCGTGCACAACCGCAGCGTCGTCGACGACCTGCGGGCGAAGGGCGCGGTGTTCGTCGAGGCGCTCGAGCAAGTCCCGTCCGGCAGCACGGTGATCTTCAGCGCGCACGGCGTCGCGAAGGCGGTGGTGCGCGAGGCCGAGGCGCGTGGGCTCAAAGTGTTCGATGCGACCTGCCCGCTCGTCACCAAGGTGCACGTCGAGGTGGCGAAGATGCTCAAGGAGGGCTACGAGATCGTCATGATCGGTCACCGTGGCCATCCGGAAGCCGAGGGCACGATGGGCCAGGCCGAGTCGGGCATGCACCTCGTCGAGACGCTGCAAGACGTCGAGACGCTAAAGGTCCGGAGCCCGGACAAGCTCGCGTACGTCACGCAGACGACGCTTTCGGTCGACGATGCCAAGGCGATCGTCGCCGCGCTGAAGGCGCGCTTCGCGAACATCCAGGGACCGAAAAAGGACGATATCTGCTACGCGACCCAGAACCGCCAGGACGCGGTGAAATTCATGGCGCCGCAATGCGACGTCGTGATCGTGGTCGGCTCGCCGAACAGCTCGAACTCGAACCGCTTGCGCGAGGTAGCCGAGCACATGGGCGCAGAAGCCTACATGGTGGATAGCGCCGCCGACCTGCGGCCGGAATGGATCGCGGGCAAGCGCCGCGTCGGCGTCACCGCGGGTGCTTCGGCGCCCGAAGTGCTCGTGAACCGGCTGGTCGAACGACTCAAGGAGTTGGGCGCGGAAAGCGTGCGGCCGCTTCCCGGCATCAGCGAGCACGTGGTGTTCACGCTGCCGCGCGAGCTGGCGGAAAGGCGGGCGACCCGCTAGCGGAGATCCCCCGGCCATACGGGCGGGGGCGGGGTTTCGAACGCAACCTCGATCAGCATCTGCACTCGCACCGGGCGACCGTCTTTCTTGCCGGGCGTGAAGCGCGCCGCGCGGAACGCTTTCTCCGCGGCGGCCTCGAAGTAGCCGGGCGGGTCGGCGCGCACGATGTCGACCTTGTCTACCGTCCCTGCCTCGCTGATATAGAGACGGAGCACCACCGTTCCGGAAAGGTTGCGCCAGACTGCGCGCTCCGGATATTCGGGCTCGACATGCATCGCCATCCCGGGTCGGACGTCGAGCTCCCGGGTCGTATAGTAAAAGGGCGTGGGCAGCGTCGCGAGTGGCGGGGCTTCGGCTCGGGCCGATGGCGGTACCGCGCGGG
>JBFGLA010000035.1:0-14025 GCA_041576355.1 Burkholderiales bacterium | reverse complement strand
TGCCGTCGACTTCCTTCGGCCCGGTCCAGCCCTTGGGCGAGCGCAGCACGATCATCGGCCACTGCGGCCGCGCGGCGATGTTGCCTTCCCTCGCGTCGCGCCGGATCTTCTGGATCTCACCGATCGCCGCGTCCAGCGTCACCGCCATCTGGCGGTGCATTTTCTCCGGGTCCGAGCCCTCGACGAAATGCGGCTTGTACCCGTAGCCGAGGAAAAGGCTTTCCAGCTCGCGCCGGCTGATGCGGGCGAGCACCGTGGGGTTGGCGATCTTGTAGCCGTTCAGATGCAGGATCGGCAGCACCGCGCCGTCGGTGATCGGGTTGAGGAACTTGTTCGAATGCCACGCGGTGGCGAGGGGCCCGGTCTCGGCCTCGCCGTCGCCGACGACGCAGGTGACGATCAACTCCGGGTTGTCGAACGCGGCGCCAAAGGCGTGCGAGAGCGCGTATCCCAGCTCTCCGCCCTCGTGGATCGATCCCGGCGTTTCCGGCGCGACGTGGCTGGGTATCCCCCCGGGAAAGGAGAACTGCTTGAACAGGCGCCGCATGCCGTTCTCGTCCATCGACACGTTCGGGTACACCTCGCTGTAAGTGCCTTCGAGCCAGGTGTTCGCGACCATCCCGGGGCCGCCGTGGCCGGGACCGCAGACGTAGATCATGTCGAGATCGTGTTCTTTGATCACGCGGTTCAGGTGCACGTAGATGAAGTTGAGTCCCGGGGTCGTGCCCCAGTGCCCGAGCAGGCGCGGCTTGACGTGCTCGAGCGCGAGCGGTTTCTTCAACAGCGGGTTGTCCATCAGGTAGATCTGGCCCACCGAGAGGTAGTTGGCGGCGCGCCAGTAGGCGTCGATCAGCTTGAGTTCGCGGTCGGAAAGTGCATTCGCCATGACGTGTCCCTTTCTCTCGTGCGCTGCGTCGCGCCAAAACCGTTTGTGTCCGTTTCCCGACCGCTAGTTCCCGCGCCGGTTCGCCTGGATCAGCCGGTACATGCCCTCGATATTGAGCTGAAACATCTGCGGATAGTTGGACCAGCTCTCGTACTTCGGGAGCTTCACGGTCTGCTTGATTTCCTCGAGCGGCTTGCCCTCGCGCGCGAGCTTGAGCACCGCGTCGCGCAGGTCTTCCAGGTAGCCGCGGAACGCGCGCACGTTGTCCTTGTCGCCGAGCGGGCCGTGGCCGGGGACGAGGACGTCGAAATCCATCGCCTCGACGCGGCGCAGCGATTCGAGCCAGTCGTCCAGGTAGGCGTCGGCGAAGTCGCGGAAGCCGATCGCGTTCACCGGGATGAAGTCGACGGCAAAGAGCGCGCGCTCGGCCGGAAACCGCATCACGATCGAGTTGTTCGAGTGGTTCCTGCCGACGTAGGCGAGCTCGACGGTCACGCCGCCCAGCTCGATCGTCATCCGGTCCGAGAACGTGACCTGCGGCACCGTGGTCGGACGCTTCTCGCCGACGATGACCGGCTTCGCGTTCTCGTGCGCAACGACGATCGCCGTGTCGGCGAAGACCTCGCCTCCCGCGATGTGGTCGGCGTGATCGTGGCTGTAGACGAGGTAGCGCACCGGAACGTTGTAGCGCTTCGCCAGTTCGGCCTTGAGCCAGCGCGCCGCGTCCGCGTTGATCGGGTCGGTGGCGATGATCCCCGCGGGCGACACGGCGAACACGGAGTAGTGAAAGTTGTTGCGGAAGCGGTAGAGGTTTCCCTTGATCGGAGTGATCTCGCGCACCGGCGCCTGGGCCAGGGTCTCGTAGACGGGCGCCAGGCTGAGCGCGAAGCAGAGCAGGGCGGCGGCTGTGCGTGTCATGGCTCCTCCTTTTCGGAAAGATGGCGAGCGCAACCCTGTTCGGGCTCAGCGAACCTTCACGCGGATCAGCTCTGCGCCTTCAGGGTCGACGACGTGCTGCGCGCATCCCTACGAGGGAGCGTAAGGACGGCGCCGCGGGGTCCCTTGATCGCGATCAAACGAGCGGGCGCTCGATCCGCCAGAGTTTCACCTGTTGCGCATGAGCGAGATTAGCACTCGATCGAGGTGCATCTCGGAATTGCGTGCGAGAGGCGGTCGGGGGCGCGGTATCCGCTGCCTCGCACGTGCCAGCCATGCGCATTCACCCGCAAACTTGCTGAAAGCCGGGATCCGCTGTAGAGGAAGTTATGGGCTATCTCGAAAAAGGCGCCTGGCACGAGGGCTGGTACGACACCGCCAAGACCGGCGGCGAGTTCATCCGCTCGGGTGCGCAATTCCGCGACTGGGTGCGCGCCGACGGCGCGGGCGGATTTCGCGCCGAGCCGGACCGTTACCATCTCTACATCTCGCTCGCCTGCCCGTGGGCGCACCGCACGCTGATCCTGCGCCGGCTCAAGCGCCTCGACGAAGCGATCGGCCTTTCGATCGTCGACCCGGTGATCGATGAAGGCGGCTGGCGCTTCACGACCGGCCCGGGCTGTATTCCCGACACGGTCAACGGCCGCTTCTACCTGCGCGAGATTTACACCCTCGCCAAGCCCGACTACAGCGGCCGCGTGACGGTGCCGGTGCTCTGGGACAAAACGAAGCGCACGATCGTCAGCAACGAATCGGCCGACATCATCCGCATGCTGAACAGCGAGTTCAACGCGCTCACCAGCGTTCGCGACGACTATTGTCCGGCGGCGAGGCGCGCCGAGATCGACGAGATCAACGCCTTCGTGTACGAGCGCGTCAACAACGGCGTGTACCGATGCGGCTTCGCCGGCCGGCAGGCGGCCTACGAGCGCGCGTTCGATGCGCTCTTCGCCGCGCTCGACGAGCTGGAGCGCCGGCTCGGGGCGCAGCGTTATCTCGTCGGGGACTTGCTCACCGAGGCCGACTGGAGGCTCTTCACCACGCTGGTTCGCTTCGACGCGGTGTACTACTCGCACTTCAAGTGCAACCTGCGCCGGATCGCGGACTATCCGAATCTCTCGAATTACCTGCGCGATCTGTATCAGGTGCCGGGTATCGCCGAAACGGTCGATCTCGACCACATCAAGCGGCACTACTACGCGAGCCACCTGCACATCAATCCCACCGGCATCGTGCCCAAGGGCCCGCTGCTCGATTTCGCCGCGCCGCACGATCGCGGCCGGCGCTGAGCGCGCGGTTTCGTACAATGCTGTTCGCGCGAGACGCGCGAACAGCAAGAACGATTGCAGGGAGGAGGAGAGAAGTGGGGCCCTATCTGGTCGGGGTGGATATCGGCGGCACGTTCACCGACTGCGTCGTGCTCGACCGCAAGGGGCGCATCACCGCCACCAAGGCGCCCTCGACCCCGGCGAACTTCGCCGAGGGCATGCTCGCGGCGCTGGCGATCGCTGCCGAGCGCCTCGGCCTCCCGTTCGAAGCATTCTGCGCGCAAATCCGCACGCTCACGCACGGCACCACGGTCGGCACCAACGCCCTCATCCAGCGCAAGGGCGCCAAGGTCGGCCTGGTCACGACCAAGGGCCACGAGGATGTGATCCACATCATGCGCGGCTCGCGCGGGGTCACCTCGCGCGACCTGAGGAAGGTCGTGCATTTCCCGGAGAGCCAGAAGCCGCAGCCGATCGTTCCCAAGCGCCTGATCGAGGGCGTGTCGGAGCGCATCGACTGCTTCGGCGAGGTGGTCGTGGGATTGAACGAAGCGCAGGCCGAGGCGGCAATCAAGAAGCTCGTCGGCGAGGGTGTCGAGGCGATCGCGGTGTGTTTCCTCTGGTCGTTCCAGAACCCGGCGCACGAGGAGCGCGTGAAGGAGATGATCCGCGCCATCGCGCCCGAAGTCTTCGTTTCCGCCTCGGTCGACATCGCGCCGAAGTGGGGCGAGTACGAGCGCACGACGGCGACGGTGCTGAACGCCTATATCGGGCCGGTGATGGCGCGTTACCTCGGCAACCTCGACGGGCGGCTGAAGCGCGCGGGCTACCGCCAGCCGCTCCAGATCGCGCAGTGCGCCGGCGGCTCGGTTTCGGTCGACAAGGCGATGGGATCGCCGCTCCTCACGCTCGACTCCGGTCCGGTGTCCGGCGTCACCGGATCGCTCTACCTTGGGCGGCTGATGGGAATCGAAGACATCATCACCACCGATATGGGTGGCACCTCGTTCGACGTCGGCATCGTGCACGAAGGCCGGCCGCAGTACTCGTTCACCTCGAACGTCGCGCAGTACGAGTACTTCCTGCCCAAGGTCGACATCCAGGCGATCGGATCGGGCGGCGGATCGCTCGCCCGGGTCGATCCCACCACGCGCACGCTCCAGGTCGGGCCGGACTCGGCGGGCGCCGACCCGGGACCGGTGTGCTACGGCAAGGGCAACGACACGCCGACGGTCACCGATGCCGACCTGGTGCTCGGCTACCTCAACCCCGACAACTTTCTCGGCGGGCGGATCCGGCTCGACCGGGCCAAGGCGATCGCCGCGGTGCAGAAGGCGGCCGACGCGCTCGGGTTGCCGCTCCTCGAGACCGCGAGCGGGATCGCGCGCGTGGCGGAATTCAAGATGGCCGACATCATCCGCAAGATGACCGTCGAGAAAGGGTTCGATCCGCGCGACTTCACGCTCTTCGCCTTCGGCGGCGCGGGGCCGGCGCACGCGAGCGTGTTCGGCGCCGAGTTGGGCGTGAAGAAAGTGATCATCCCGCAGAAGGCAATCGCCTCGACCTGGTGCGCGTTCGGCGCGGCCTCCGCCGACATGCTGCACGTCTACGAGCAGGCCGATATCCAGGTGAGCCCGTTCGATGGCGGGCGCGTGAACGCGACGCTCGATGCGCTCGAGGCGCGCGCGCACGAGCAGATGCAGAAAGACGGCATTGCGAAGGCGCGCCGGCGGCTCGCGTTCTCGCTCGACATGCGGCACAAGGGCCAGATCAACGAGGTCGAGGTGCTGCTGCCCGAGGCGAGGCTGAAGAAGGGCTTCGAGGCGAAGCTGCGCGAGCGCTTCGCCGCGAAGTACGAGCAGCTCTACGGCAAGGGATCGTCGTACCGCGACGCGCGGGCGGAGATCGTGACCTTGCGGCTGCGTGCGAGCGCGGCCACGCCGCGGCCCGATCTGAAGCGGGCGCGGTCGCTGACGAGGAGGGTTGCTCCGGATGCGGTTCAGGGGACCCGGCAGATCTGGTGGCCGGAGAGGGGTCGCGCGGTCAAAACGCCGATCTACGACGGCGCCAAGCTCGTGCCGGGCAACCGCATCAAGGGACCGACGGTGGTCGAGACGACCGACACCACGATCGTCGTCCATCCGGGACGGACGCTGGGGGTCGATGCGTTCGGCAATTTCGAGATCGAGTTCAAGGGATAGGTGCACCCGATGAAGAGAGTGAGCGAAATGAAAGACGCCGCCTTCGACGGCAAGACCATGGGCTACGTCCCGCCCAAGACGCTCTCGATCTCGAAAAAGCTCAGGCTCCACACGAAGCGCGCAAAGCGCATCGACCCGATCACCTACGAAGTCGTGCGCCACAGCCTGTGGCACGTGAACGAGGAGCACGGCGCGACGATCCAGCGCCTCTCGGGATCGCCGGTGGCGATGTACGCGCTCGATCTCAACCCCTCGATCCTCACCGAAGATGGCGAGTTCGTGTACTTCGGCCCGTACATGCAATACATGTCCGGCGTCACCGATACGCAGGTGAAGTGGATCCTGGAATACCGCAGCGACAACCCGGGCATCCGGGACGGCGACATGTTCCTCGCCAACGACCCCTGGGTCGGCGCCGCGCACCAGCAGGACGTGATGCTGATCTGCCCGGTGTTCTGGAAGGGCGAGCTGTTCTGCTGGGTGACCAACTGCCTGCACCAGTACGACATCGGCGGCATCACGCCGTCGTCCTTCTGCGGCACGGCGGAGAACGCCTTCGAGGAGGGGATCTGCATCCCGCCGGTCAAGATCGTCGAAGGGAACGCGATCCGGCGCGACATCGAGGAGCTGTACCTGCGCGCCTCGCGCAAGCCCGAATCGGTGGCGCTCGATTTCCGCGCGCAGCTCGCCGGCAACCTCACCGCGCGCGACCGCGTGCTCGCGCTCATCCGCCGCTACGGCCCGGAGGTGGTGAAGGGGGTGATGAAGAAGATCGTCGACAACGCCGAGATCGCGTTTCTGGAGAAGCTCAAGCGCCTGCCCGACGGCGTGTGGCGCGAGCGCACCTACGTCGAATGCTGCCGGCCCGGCGACCGGCGCACGCACCGCGCGTGCCTGACGCTGACGAAGGAGGGCCAGCGCCTCGTCTTCGACAACGACGGCACGGCGCCGCAGGATGGCGCGATGAACGCGACCTACTCGGGCTGGCGCGGGTCGATCATGGTGGCCTTGAACCAGCTGCTGTGCTGGGACCAGTACTTCTGCATCGGCGGTGCGCTGCGCCATGTCGAGTTCGATCCGACACCGGGAACGTTCAACTGCGCCAACTTCCCCGCCTCGGTCTCGACCGCGCCGGTGCAGGCGATGGAGATCTCGCTTTACCCAGCGTACAACGTGCTCTCGAAGATGATCCACAGCGATCCCGAGATGCGCGGGGACATCATGTGCATCGGCGGCACCAGCCAGTGGCCGGCCACTGTCTTTCGCGGCACCGACCAGTGGGGCGAGCGTTACGGCTACATCCTCGTCGACCCGATCGGCGGCGCGATCGGCGCCTTCGCCGAGGCGGACGGGATCAACACCGGCGGGCAGTCGAGGACGCCGATCTGCAAGCTCCCCAACGTCGAGCACACCGAGCAGACCTTTCCGCTCCTTTTTCTCTACCGCAAGGAGGTGGTCGACTCCGGCGGCGCGGGCAAGTGGCGGGGAGGGATGTCGGCCGAGTCGTGCTTCATCCCGCATCGCACCGAGCGCATCACCCACGACACGCTCTCTTCCGGCAATGCGACGCCGACTTCGCCCGGGATGATGGGCGGATACCCCGGGAGCGTGAACGTGTACAAGTTCTTGCGCTCGACCGACGTCAAGGAGCGGCTCGCGCGGCGCGAGCTGGTGGGGGATATCGCCGAGCTGAAGGGAGAAGAAGAGGTGCTGCAGCTGCGGCAGGAGAACTTCACCCAGGAGCCGGCGGACGCTTACGCGGTGATCTGGTCGGCGGCGGGGGGCTACGGCGATCCGTTCGAGCGCGACCCGCAGCGCGTGCGCGAGGACGTGGTGGAAAACCGTGCCGTCTCGATCGAGGCGGCGCGGGAGATCTACGGCGTCGTGCTGCGTGATGACGATTTGCTCGATGCGCGGGCGACCGAAGCGCTGCGCGCCGAGCGTAAGGCGCGGAGAGTGCGCAAGGACGGCTCGGTGAAGAAGCTCACCGGCAAGCTCGTCGCGCGCGCGACCGAGAACGTCGATCTGCGCAACGAGAACGGTCTGCTTCACTGCGCCTGTGCGAAGTGCGCTGCCGACCTCGGCTCGGTGCGCGAGAACTACAAGACGCGCTGCGTCATGGAGGAGTCCGACATCCGCACGGCGAATCCGAACATCGGCGACTGGAAGCGCTACATCGACGACCGGCCGGTGTTTCGCCAGTTCTACTGCCCAGGCTGCGGCGCGCTCATCGAGAACGAGGTCGCGCGCGCGGACGATCCGGTGCTGAGAGATATCGAATTGCGCATGCGATGAGGTAAAACGCCTGACGTTTCCTTATGCTTCCTCGGCGTAAGGTTTTGTTAGGGCACGCGCCGGCCTTGCCGTGGACTGCTACAGTGGCCGCACCCGGGACCGTGACGATGACTTGGAAAGTGGCGCAGAGCCTTCAGCATGCCCTGTCGCGGCTGCGCTTGAAAAGCATCCGCGGCCAGATCCTCGCCTTTGCGCTCCTTGCGGCGCTCGTGCCGTCGCTCGTCACCTCGGTCATCTCGTACGTCCAGAATCGGCGCGCGCTCACGGAGAAGATCACGCAGGAGCTGGTGACCGCCGGCGCGCAGGCGAAGCGCGAGGCTGACGTGTGGCTGAACGAGCGGCTGTACGATCTGCGCGTCTTCGCCAGCTCGTCTGTCGTTTCCGAGAACCTCGCCCAGCGGGGCGCGCCGAACCGGCTCGAGGGATACCTCAATTCGGTCAGGGCGCGCCTGAGCGATTACGAGGAGCTGCAGCTGGTCGATTCCCAAGGCCGGCTGGTCGCGAGCAGCGCGCGCGGTGCGCGCGCGGCGCGGCTCCCAGCGGGGTGGGAGAAGATGCTCGAGTCGTCGCGCTTCCTGGTGGGCGAGCCCTACTGGGACGACGCGGCCCGGCAGGTGGTCGTGAATCTGGGTGTGGCCGTCGAGCACGCTGACGGGCGGCCGGCGGGCGCGCTGGTCGCACGCACCAATCTTGCGGGCGTCGTGCAAGTGCTGCGGACATTCGCGTCCCGTACGTCCGGGCGCGTGTATTTGGCCACCGCAACGGGACGGCTGATCGCCGACTCGCACGACGGTTCGTCGAGCCGGACGGCGCCTGCGCTCGAGCCGGAGGTTACCGCTCGGTTACTCGCTGCCGAGGGAAAGGTCGTCAGTTACAGCGCGCATGGCGGCTCGGAGAGCATGGGAAGCGCGCGACGCCTGGCGCGCGTCGCCTGGCTTGCCGTCGCGGAAATGCCCACGGCCGAGGCGTATCGGCAGGTGACCCGCCTGCGGAACGTGACGCTGGCAGTGGTCGGCGCTTTTCTCCTCATCGTCGGCGTCGTCGCTTACCGGCTGGCGGCGCTGATCGCGCGGCCTCTGGGCCGCCTCACGCGCGCGGCGTCGAAGATCTCGGCGGGCGATCTTTCGGTCGAGTTGCCGCCAGGCGGCAGCGGCGAGGCGGGGTACCTGACCCAGGTCTTCAATGGAATGGTCGCGAGCCTGCGCAATCATCGCGCCGAGCTCGAGCGGCTCTCGACCACCGACGTGCTGACCGGGCTCATCAACCGGCGCCATCTGATGGCCGTGCTAGCCGGCGAGACCGAGCGCTCCAAGCGCAACGGGCAGCCTTATTCGGTGCTCATGCTGGATGTCGATCACTTCAAGAAATACAACGACAGCCACGGCCACCAGGCCGGGGACGACGTGCTGGCGCGCATCGGCGCGGTGCTACACGAATGCATACGCGCCTACGATGCCGCGGCGCGCTACGGCGGCGAAGAGTTCCTGGTGATGCTATCGGCAACCGGAAAGGACGAAGCGCTCAAGGTCGCCGAGCGAATCCGGCAGCGGGTCCGCGACGAGCCGTTCCGCGGCGGCAGGGTGACGATGTCCATCGGTGTGGCGGAATACCCTGCCCATGGCGATTCGTCGGATAAGGTCATCGGTCAAGCGGACGCCGCGCTCTATGAAGCCAAGCGCGCGGGCCGCGACCGGGTCGTCTATGCCGGTGAGGGCAAGTCGGAAGCCGGCCGATCGGCCTAGCGATCGGTGTCCGGCTGACGGCCGAGGAGTGAACGCGCGATCCATCCCGTGCGTCCGGCGCCGTCCGTGACCTGCACCCAGTCTCCCAGGAACGACAGTCCGGTCAGCGCGCCGGCCGGCTCGGTGACGAACACCACTGCGAAGCTCGTACCCGGACCGTCGCGTACATTCGCCCGCGTTCCCGCCTGAAGTTTCACGGGGACGGCAAACCGCGTTTCCCCCGGCCTCAGGCCGCCGCGCTGCGCGCCGGCATGGCGGCGCGCCTGCGATGTCACGGCTTTCGCTTGATTCGCGAGGTAGAGTGCGCCCGAGTAGTTCTTCTTCTTGAACTCGGCCGAGCCTTGCCGCATGAGCTGGCTCGCCTGCCGGGATTCCGGCGTTTCGGCGCGGATAGCCTGCAGCGCGACATCGGCTTCTCCCATGGCCGAGGCCGCCTCTGCTCGGGTCGCAACGGACTGCAGCTTGGCCATCGCTCGCACCACTTCCTGGCGCGCATCGTCCAAGCGCCCCTGCAGCTCGTCGATCATGGCGTCGCGCTCCCAGAGCTGAAGCTCGAGGCGCGCCACGCGCCGCTCGAGCTCGGCAATCTCGCGCGCCGCTGCACGTTCAGCGGCCGCAACGGCATCCGCCGCGCGCGCGGATTCCGGCGCAGGCGCAGGCGGAGGTGAGGACACCGGCGCCGGCTTAGGAGCACACGCCGTAGCCGTGAGCAACGTAAGGACGATCAGGCCACGACGCAGGTTAAGGCAAGCCCGCATAGCGGCGCATTCTAATGCCTTCGCTCACGCGCCACGGCCGAACCCGCGAGAGAATAGGCGGCGACAGGATCGAAGGGGGCACAGAATGGAGTTTCGCTACTGCTGGGAGGACTTCCAACCGGGACAGGTGTTCGAGCGCGGCTCGCGCACACTCTCCGAAGAGGACATCATCCGTTTCGCGCGCGACTGGGACCCGCAGCGCTATCACACCGATCCGCAGGCCGCCCGCGACACGCCTTACGGAGGACTGATCGCCTCGGGATGGCAGTCGTGCGGCGTGGCGATGCGGCTGATGTGCGACGCGTATCTCAACGAATCCTCCTGCATCGGGTCGCCGGGAATCGACCAGATCCGGTTCCTGAAGCCGGTGCGTCCCGGCAATACGCTGCGCTTTCGCTCCACGGTGCTGGAGTCCGCTCCCTCGCGCACGCAGTCGAATCGCGGTACTGTCAGCTTTCGCTGGGAGCTGATCAACCAGGACGGAGACGTCGCGCTATCCATGGTCGGCCGGCAGTTCTACCTGAGGCGCGCTGCCCGGGCTGAGGAGACGCGATGACGATGAGCAGAGCACCGAGGGCGGATCTTCCGCGGGGAGTCGATCTTCTGCGCAATCCGGAGCTGAACAAGGGCACGGGATTCAGCGAGGCGGAGCGCGACGCGCTGGGGCTAAGGGGACTGCTCCCGCCGCGCGTGCGTACCCAGGACGAGCAGGTCGGGCGCATCCTCGAGCACTTGCGCCGTCTGACCGACGACCTCGAGAAGTACATCGCGCTCGAGGCCCTGCACAACCGCAACGAGTCGCTCTTCTATCGGGTGGTCATGGACCATCCGGACGAGACCCAGCCGATCATCTACACGCCCACGGTGGGCCTCGCGTGCCAGCGCTTCGGCCATATCCATCCCCAGCCGCGGGGGCTTTTCGTCTGCGCCGAGGACCACGGGCGGGTGCGGCAGCTCTTTCGCAACTGGCCGCACCGCGAGGTGGCGATCATCGTGGTCACCGACGGCGAGCGCATTCTCGGCCTGGGCGATCTCGGCGCGCACGGCATGGGGATCCCGATCGGCAAGCTCTCGCTCTATACCGCGTGCGCCGGAATTCACCCGGTGCGCTGCCTGCCCGTCATGCTCGATGTCGGAACGAACAACGAATCGCTGCTTGCCGATCCCCTGTACATCGGCATCAAGCGGCAACGCGTCGTCGGCGAGAAATACGACGCGCTGGTGGAGGAATTCATCGCGGCCGCGCACGAGACCTATCCCGGCGTGCTGATCCAGTTCGAGGATTTCGCCAATCACAACGCGTTTCGGCTGCTCGCGAAGTACCGCGATCGCATCTGCACCTTCAACGACGACATCCAGGGCACGGCCGCGGTGACGCTGGCGGGGATCTTCTCGGCGTTGCGCGTCACCGGGCAAAGGATCACGGACCAGAAGCTGCTCTTCCTGGGCGCGGGCGAGGCCGCGACCGGGATCTCCGACCTCGTGGCCGCTGCGATGCAGGCCGGGGGACTATCCGAAAGCGAGGCGCGCGAGCGCTGCTGGCTCGTCGACTCGCACGGGCTCGTCGTGCGCTCGCGCACCGACCTCGCCGAGCACAAGCATCGGTACGCGCACGATCACGCGGGCGCTGGAACGTTTCTGGACGCCATCCGGGCGGTCCGGCCGAGCGGAATCGTCGGCGTGGCGGCGGTCGGCGGAACGTTCACCGAGGACGTGGTCCGTACCATGGCCGAGCTGAACGAGCGCCCGATCGTTTTCGCGCTGTCGAACCCCACCTCGAGGTCCGAATGCACCGCCGAGCAGGCATACCGCTGGAGCGGCGGGCGCGCCTTGTTCGCCTCCGGCAGTCCGTTCGATCCCGTGACGTTGGACGGGCGGCGGCTGGTGGCGCGGCAAGGCAACAATTCGTACGTGTTTCCCGGCATCGGCCTCGGCGCGATCGAGAGCAAGGCGCGTTGCGTCAACGACGCAATGCTCCTTGCCGCGGCGCGTACGCTCGCCTTGCACGTGACCGACGAGGATCTCGCGCAGGGGAGCTTATATCCGCCCCTCTCGAAGATTCGAGAAGTTTCGGCGCGCATCGCAGCGGCGGTCGCCGAGGTGGCGTACCGCGAAGGGCTGGCGGGGAAAACGCGTCCGGCCGATGTGCTCGCCGAGATCCGTGCGCGGATGTACGAGCCGAGTTACGAGAGCTACGTGTAGTTGCGCTCGACCCCAGTTCTACTGCGTCACATACCAGTCGAGAATCTGCTCCCCGGTCCAGAACAGCACGCCGGGCTTGGCGCGCATGTGCTCGTAGAGCTTCTCCAGCCAGCCGATACGGTGCGCCACTCCGGTGATGTACGGATGCACGCTCACCGCCATGACGCGGGTAATGGTCTCGCTCTCCGCGTACAGCCGATCGAACTGCGCCGCGCCGCGCTTAAGCATTTCGTCCGCGCTGTGGTGCTGCAGCAGCATCATGGGGATGTCGTTGACTTCGAGCGTGTAGGGCACCGAGACGATGTGGCCTTTGGCGGTGCGGATTCTCACCGGCTGGTCGTCCAGCACCCAGTCGGCGACGTATTGGATTCCCTCCTCGTGCAGGATGTCGATGGTGTCGTAGGTCTCGGTGAGGCCCGGGCTTTCCCAGCCGCGCGGCGGCTTGCCGGTGAACTCGCGGATCGCCGAGATCGTGTCGCGGATCGCTTTCCTCTGGTCTTCGAGCGCGTGCATCGGCCCCTGCAAGTAGCCGTGGCCCATGAACTCCCACCCCCCGTCGCGAGCAGCCTGGGCGATGCGCGGATAGCTCTTCATCACCGAGCCGTTGACCGCGAAGGTCGGCGTCACGCTTTGGCGCGTAAGGACGTCGACCAGTCTCCAGAAACCGACCCGCATGCCGTACTCGTGCCAGGCCCAGTTGGGGAGATCCGGCTGCAAAGGCTGGCCCATCGGTGGAGAGAGCACCGTTCGGGGCATCGCGCGCTCGATCGACCATTCCTCGACGTTGACGATGGTCCACACCGCCATGCGCGCCCCGCCGGGAAGCTTGAGCGCCGGGCGATCGACGATCGCCGAGTAGGGGACGCGGTTGCTCGGGAGTTTTGGATTAGCCATGACTGTCCTCCGGAGCGGGATACAGGCCGCACGCCCCGGCCCTAGAGGCCGAGGTAGAGCTTCTTGACGAGATCGTTGTCTTCCAGCGCCGCGCGCGTCGCGCCCTCGAACTCGATGTGGCCGTGCACGATCACGTAGCCGCGATCGGCGATGCGGATCGCCTGGTGGAAGTTCTGCTCGGCCATGAGCACGGTGAGCCCGAAGCGCTCCTTCAAGTCGCGGATCATCGTGATCGTGTGCTGCACGAGGAGCGGCGAGAGCCCGACCGAAGGCTCGTCGACGAGCAGGATCTTGGGCGCGGTCATCAGCGCGCGGGCGAGCGCGAGCATCTGCTGCTCGCCGCCGCTCATGCTGCCGGCGAGCTGGCGCCGGCGCTCGGCGAGGCGGTGGAAGGTCTCGTAGCAGAATGCGAGGTTCTGCGCGATACGCGCGCGCGCCTCGCGCCGGTAAGCCCCGAGCAGCAGGTTCTCCTCGACGGTCAGCTTGGGGAACAGGCGCCGCCCCTCGGGCACGAGCGCGATGCCGAGCTGCACGACCTGCTCCGGCTCCTTGCCGATCAACTCGTGCCGCACGCCGTCGATCTCGGCGACAATGCGCCCGGCGCTCGGGCGCACGATGCCCATGATGCACTTGATGAGCGTGCTCTTGCCGTTGCCGTTGGTGCCGAGCAGCGTCACCGTCTCGCCGTCGCCGACCGAGAGCGAAAGGTCCTCGATCACGCGCACCCCGCCGTAGCCGGCGTGCACGCCCTCGACGCGCAGGCTATTCCCCAAGGTAGGCTCTCTCCACCTCGGGATCGCGCAGCACGGCGTCGGGCGGCCCGTCGGCGATCTTGCGGCCGAC
>JBFGLA010000034.1:0-14146 GCA_041576355.1 Burkholderiales bacterium | reverse complement strand
GCAGGATGCGGGCAAAGGTCCGCTGACCCCCGCCGAGAAGGAACTCGAGTTCCGGCGCCGCCAGAAGGAGGCGCAGGAAGCGGCCGCCAAGCAGGCGCAGGAAAAGCAGCTCGCCGAGGCGCAGAAGCAGAATTGCGAGAACGCGCAGCAGGTGCTGCGTTCGCTGGAGGGCGGGGAGCGCATCGCGCGCACCGACGCTTCGGGTGAGCGCTATTACCTGGAAGACGAGCAGCGCGCCCGCGAGACGGCGCGCGCGCGCCAAGCGGTCGCCGACTGGTGCAAATAGCAGGCTAGCGTTTTCCGGCGCGGTTTCGGGCGCGCAGGCGGCGCGCGTCCTTCGGATCGGCGACGAGCGGTCGATGGATCTCGACCCGGTCGCCCGACTCGAGCGCGCGACCGGGAGACACGATCTTGCCGTGTATCCCGACGGCTCGCCTATCGCCGCGTAGCGCCGCGTGGCGCGCGAGCAGCCCGGAGGCTGCGATGGCGTCGGCGACCGTCGCGCCCGGATCGAGCTCGAGCGACGTTACCTCCTGCGCGCCGGGCAGCGCGTAGACGACTTCAACCCGGATCTTTTCCATGGACGGCGTCCGCACGCCGCACGAACGCGTCGAGCATGGTGTCGGCGATGCGCTGGAACAGCGGCTCCAGCGTTTTCGCGAGCACGCGGTTCGAGAACTCGTACTCGAGCACGAACTCGACCCGCGCCGCCCGTTCCGCCAGGGCGCTGAAGCGCCACGACGCCGAGAAACGCTTGAAGGGTCCTCGAACCAAACGCATGTCGATTGCTTCGCCCGGGCGATTCGTGTTTTCAGTGGTGAAAGATTGCCGGATTCCCTTCACGCCGACAGTGAGCGTTGCCTTCGTCAGGCCGGGCTCGCGCCGATGGACCTTCGCTTCGACGCACCAGGGCAGGAATCCCGGATACGCCTCGATCTCCTCAACGAGCCGGTAAAGCGCCATGGCCGGGTGCTCGACTAGCGCCGAGCGCGCGATTCGCTTCATGGTGAATCACGGTCGCCTGCTAGAATGGCACCCCCGCACCTTCCATGTCCATCGTCCAGAACCGCAAGGCGTTTCACGACTATTTCATCGAGGAGCGCTACGAGGCGGGCATGTCGCTCGAGGGCTGGGAAGTCAAGGCGATTCGTGCCGGGCGGGCGCAGATCGCCGAGGCCTACGTGATCGTGAAGGACTCGGCGATCTGGCTCGTCGGCGCCCACATCACTCCTCTGCCGTCGGTCTCGACGCACTACACGCCCGATCCGACGCGAACCCGCAAGCTGCTCCTGCGCGCCGAGGAGATCCGGCGCTTGATCGGAAAGGTCGAGCAGCGCGGCTTCACCCTCGTTCCGCTCGACCTGCATTTCAGCAAAGGACGGATCAAGCTCGAGATCGCGCTCGCGCGCGGCAAGCTCAAGCACGACAAGCGCGCCGCGGAGCGCGAGCGGGAGTGGGACCGGCAGAAGCAGCGGCTGCTGCGAACCCGCTCCTGAGGCACGGCCCTATCAGGCGGCGGCGCGGCGCCGGGTCTTCGGCCCGGCGCCGCCGGGCGACGACTTGCCCAGCGCCTTCCAGGTCGATACGACCGTGTCCGGGTTGAGCGACATGCTCTCGATGCCCTCCTGCATCAGCCAGCGCGCGAGATCCGGATGGTCGGAGGGACCCTGCCCGCAGATGCCGACGTACTTGCCGTGCTTGCGGCAGCTGCGGATCGCCATCGCGAGCAGCGCGCGGACCGCCGGGTCGCGCTCGTCGAAGGCCTCGGCAACGAGGCCGGAGTCGCGGTCCACGCCGAGCGTCAACTGCGTGAGGTCGTTCGAGCCGATCGAGAATCCGTCGAAGAGCTCGAGAAACTCCTCCGCCAGGATCGCGTTGGACGGCACTTCGCACATCATCACGATGCGCAGCCCGTTGTCGCCTCTTTTCAGCCGGTTTTGCGCGAGACGGTCGATGACGGTCTGCGCTTCCCCGAGGGTGCGCACGAAAGGCACCATCAGCTCGACGTTGGTGAGGCCGAGCTCGTTTCTGACCCGACGCATCGCCTCGCACTCGAGCTCGAAGCAGGCGCGGAAGCTGTCGGAAATGTAGCGCGAGGCGCCGCGAAAGCCGAGCATCGGATTCTCTTCCTCGGGCTCGTAGCGCTCGCCGCCGAGAAGCTTGCGGTACTCGTTCGACTTGAAGTCGGACAGCCGCACGATGACCGGCTTGGGCCAGAACGCCGCCGCGATGGTCGCGATGCCCTCGACCAGCTTCTCGCGAAAGAAGCTCTTCGGATCCGGATATCCGCGCGCCGTCGCCTCCACCTTGGCGCGCAGCGACTCGGGCAGGTCCGGATACTCCAGGCAAGCGCGCGGATGAACGCCGATGTCGTTGTTGATGATGAACTCGAGCCGGGCGAGTCCGACGCCTGCATTCGGCAGCTGGGCGAAATTGAACGCGAGCTGGGGGTTGCCCACGTTCATCACGATCTTAACCGGTATGTCGGGCATTTCGCCGAGCTCGACCGTCGTCACCTCGAACGGAACCTCACCTTCATAGACGTTGCCCGTGTCGCCTTCGGAGCACGACACGGTGACCGTCTTCGCGCCTTGCAGCCGGGACGTTGCGTCGCCGCAGCCCACGATCGCGGGAATGCCGAGCTCACGCGCGATGATCGCGGCGTGGCAAGTGCGGCCGCCGCGGTTGGTGACGATGGCGGCGGCGCGCTTCATGACCGGCTCCCAGTTCGGGTCGGTCATGTCGGTGACCAGCACGTCGCCCTCGCGGATGCGCGACATCTGGCTCGGATCCTTGACCACTCTGACGGGGCCGACGCCGATCTTGTGTCCGATCGCCCGGCCGCTGACGAGCATCTTCGAGCGCCCTTTGAGGGCATATCTTTGCTCGGCTTCGCCGATGCGCGACTTCACCGTCTCGGGCCGGGCCTGCAGAACGTAAAGCCTGCCGTCCTTGCCGTCCTTCGCCCACTCGATGTCCATCGGGCGGCCATAATGCTTCTCTATCGCAACCGCATAGCGAGACAGCTCGAGGACATCCGCGTCCTCGAGCGAGAAGCGGTAGCGATCGGCCTGCGGAACATCGACAACCCGCGTCGACTGGCCGGCCGTGGCCTCGCTCGTAAACACCATCTTCTCCAGCTTCGAGCCGAGGTTGCGGCGCACGACAGCCGGCCGCCCTTGCGCCAGGGTCGGCTTGTGGACGTAGAACTCGTCCGGATTGACCGCGCCCTGCACGATCATTTCTCCCAGACCGTAGGACGACGTAATGAACACCACGTCGCGGAAACCGGACTCGGTGTCAAGCGTGAACATCACGCCGCTCGATCCGAGGTCGCTCCGCACCATCTGCTGCACGGCCGCGGACAGCGCGACGCCGGCATGGTCGAAGCCCTGATGGACCCGGTACGATATGGCGCGGTCGTTGTACAACGAGGCGAACACGTGCCGGATGGCCTCCAGTACGTTGTCGATTCCCCGGATGTTCAGAAACGTTTCCTGCTGGCCGGCAAAGGATGCGTCGGGAAGGTCCTCCGCGGTGGCCGAGGATCTGACCGCGAAGGACATGTCGCGCGCGGCACCTTTCGTGAGCTTGCCGTAATAGTCGCGGATCGCGCTCTCGAGCGCGGGCGGAAACGGGGCTGAACCGATCCAGCCGCGGATTTCGTTTCCGCACTGCGCGAGCGCGTCCACGTCCTCCGGGTCGAGAGCTTCCAGGCGCGCCGCGATACGCCGATCCAGCCCGCTCGCGGCCAGGAACTCCCGGTAAGCGGCTGCCGTCGTCGCGAAGCCGCCGGGAACTCGAACGCCGGCCTCGGCGAGGCCCGCGATCATCTCTCCCAGCGAAGCGTTCTTCCCCCCAACCCGATCCAGGTCTGCCGCGCGCAGATCCTTAAGCCATGCCACGTGCATCGTTCTTTTCCTATGAAGTGTTCCGAGGGCGGCCCAAGATTGCTATTTTATCGGCTATCCTCGCGCAATTGCACGGCACGAGTCGCGCTTCACCCTCGTCATTCAAACGATTCTCTCTCCCATGTCAGAACGGCGCACGGTGATCTTCATTTCCGACGGCACTGGAATCACCGCCCAGATGCTGGGTCACAGCCTGCTCACGCAGTTCGAGGGCGTGGAGTTCACGGAAGTCACGCTGCCCTTCGTCGACAGCATCGCCAAAGCGCAGGAGTGCCGGGCGCGAATCCGGGATGAAGCGGCCAAAGGCAACGGACAACCGATCGTGTTCTCGACCCTCGTCAACAGCGATTTGCGCGAAGTCATCCGCGATTCCGGCGCCCTGTTCCTGGATTTCTTCGAGAATTTCATCGATCCGCTCGAGGCCGGGCTCGGCAGGCGCTCGACGCACACGGTCGGGCGCTCGCACAGCGCCCTGGACCTGAAGGAATACGCGCAGCGCATCGAGGCGATCAATTTCTCCATGGCGCACGACGACGGGGGCTCGCATGTCGAGCTCGATCAGGCCGAAGTGATCCTCGTCGGGGTGTCGCGCAGCGGTAAGACGCCGACGAGCCTCTATCTGGCTTTGCAGTTCGGCATCAAGGCCGCGAACTACCCGCTCATCCCGGAGGATTTCGACCGCGGCAAGCTGCCGAGCGCGCTGCACGCCTACCGACCGAGGTTATACGGCCTGAGCATCGCGCCGGAGCGGCTGACCGAGATCCGGCAATCGCGCCGGCCGGACAGCAAATACGCCGATCTGACGAACTGCCGCTACGAGGTCCTGGAAGCCGAGCGGATGATGCGACGCGAGAAGATCCCCTGGATCGACTCGACCGCCAAGTCGATCGAGGAGATCGCGACCACGATTCTGCGCGAGCTGAAGATCCAGCGACATGTCTACTGATCCGCGAGACGCTGGCGCAGCGATTCGTACAGGCAGATCGCGGCCGCCGCGCCGACGTTCAGCGACTCGATCCCGCCGGGCATCGGAATCGTGATGCGCTTCGAGATGCGAGCGCCGAGCGGCTCGCTGACGCCGCGCCCCTCGGCGCCGAAGACCCAGCCGATTCGGCCCGCAAGGCTGCATTGATGCAAAGGCGTGCCCTCGCGCGGCACGGCGCAGACCGTGTCGGCGCCGAAGCGATCGATTTCATGCGCGAGGTCGGCGTGGTCGATGACGTTGAGAAAGAAGTGTCCGCCCATGGCGGCGCGCAGCACTTTGGGCGACCACGGATCGGCGCAGTCCGGCGAAAGGTATACTTCGCCCGCGCCGAAAGCAGCCGCGCTCCTCAGTATGGCGCCGACGTTGCCGGCGTCCTGGACACCGTCCAGAAAGACGCGCAACGGGGACGACGCCGACTCGGGCCGCGGCGGATGAATCGCGATCTCCGCGGCCAACCCGCTCGGCGACTCGGTGTCCGCCACCGTGCGAAAGAGGTTTTCTGCGAGCACGACCGGCGCGAGCCCCGCGCGGCGCACAAGCGCGGCGATCTCGGGGCGCTCGATCGCCCCCTCGCGCGCGAGCAATTCGACCGGGGCGCCGACGCGATCGAGATAAGCGGAGACGAGATGCACCCCTTCGATCAGCGCGCGCCGCTCCCTGCGGCGGGCGCGGGCGTCGTCCGCGAGCTTGCGCCAGCGCTGCACGCGCGGATTGTCCCGGGAGCGAAGTACGCTCACCGCTGCAGGCGGGGCGCGCCGCAATGAATATCGCCCTGGTGACGCCCGCCGGCAAGGGATCGCGCGCGGGCAACCGGCACACGGCGCTGCGCTGGGCGGCGTTCCTGCGCGCCGCCGGTCACCGGGTCACGGTGGCCTGCGCATGGGAACCCGACGAGAAAGCGGATCTGCTCCTCGCGCTGCATGCACGCCGCAGCCACGATTCGATCTCGGCGTTCGCTGCGCGACACCCCGATCGACCGCTCGTCGTGGCTCTGACGGGAACCGACCTGTACCGGGACATCCACGTTTCGGACGAGGCGCGCGCCTCGCTCGAGCTGGCGCACCGCTTGATCGTGCTGCAGCCCAGGGGCGGGCGCGAGCTGCCGGCGCGCCTGCGCGGCAAGGTCCGGGTGGTCGTCCAGAGCAGCGCGACCGCGCTGCGTCAACGCCCGGTCAAGAACGGCTTCCGGGTCAGCGTTCTCGGACATCTGCGCGAGGAGAAGGATTCGTTGCGCGCGCTCGAGGCGCTCGCACATGTCCCGCGGGATGCCGGAATCCACGTCGTGCAACTCGGCGCGGCGCTCGAGGAAGCGCTCGCCGCCCGGGCCCGGGAGGCCATGGCGCACGATCCCCGCTACCGCTGGCTGGGAAACGTGCCCCACGCGAGGGCGCTCGGCTGGCTCGCCTCGAGTCATGCGATGGTGATCAGCTCGAGAATGGAAGGCGGCGCGAACGTCGTGTGCGAGGCGCTGCGTATCGGGGTACCGGTGCTCGCCTCGAGGATTCCGGGCAATCTCGGGATGCTCGGCAGCTCCTACCCGGGCTACTTTCCGCTCGGCGACGAGCGCGCGCTCGCACGGCTCATGCTCCGTGCCGCGCGCGACCCGCGCTTCTACGCCGCGCTGAAGCGCGAAGTGGCGGCCCTGCGGCCAAGCGTTGCGCCGCTGCGCGAGGCGCGTCACCTGGTGGCGGCGGTGCTCGCCTGATCGCGCTCGATCAGGCGCCTGACCGGAGCGAACGAGCGCCGATAGATTTCGCATACGCCGTGGCGATGCAAGGCTGCGAGATGGCGCGCCGTGGGATAACCCTTGTGCCGGTCCAGGCCGTACTGCGGAAAACGCTCGTGCAGCCGCCGCATCTCGGCGTCGCGGGCGGTTTTCGCGAGCACCGAGGCTGCCGAAATCGCGGCGTGGAATCGATCGCCGCCGACGATGGCGCGCGCCCGGCATGGCAGCGGCGGGCAGCGGTTGCCGTCTATCCACGCCTCATCCGGAAGGAGCCCAAGCCCGTCCACCGCGCGGCGCATCGCGAGCAGAGCGGCCTGCAGGACGTTTAGGCGATCGACTTCCTCGACCGTGGCAAAAGCCACCGCCCAGGCGAACGCCGATGTCCGGATGGCTTCGGCCACCGTCTCGCGCCGGGATTCGGACAGCAGCTTCGAGTCGGCGAGTCCCGCAATGGAACAACTCGGATCGAGCACGACGGCGGCCGCGCACACGGGCCCCGCGATCGGCCCCCTGCCCGCTTCGTCGACACCGCAGATCAGGGCTTCAACCATGCGCGCGAGCGCGGTCGAGCACTTCGAGCACCACGTCGGCGGCCGTCTGCGCCGTGTTTTGCCGCAACAAGCCGTGGATCTCGCGGAATTTCTCGACCTGCAGGCGCTGCCGCGGTCCGTCGCCCATCAACGAGATCAGCGCCTCGGCCAGGGTTCCCGGCGTCGCGTTGCCCTGGAGGTACTCCGGGACGATCGAGTCTCCCGCGAGGATGTTCGGCAGTCCGACGTAGGGCAGGTAAGCCATGCGGCGCATGAGGGTCCATGACAGCGCGGCCATCTTGTACGCGATGATCATCGGCGTCTTGAACAGCGCCGCCTCGAGCGACGCCGTGCCGCTCGCGACGAGCGCGAGATCCGCGGCCGCCAGCGCTTCGTGCGAATGCCCGAACAGTCGGGTGATCGGCAGTTCCGGATCTCCATACTGGCGCAGCGCTTCCTCGAACAGATCGCGCGTCGGGCGCGACGCCATGGGGCAGACGAAATGCACGTCTTTCACTTCCTCGTTCAGGCGGCGCGCCGTCTTCACGAATGTTTCGCCCATGTACTCCAGCTCCGACTTTCGGCTCCCGGGCAGGAGCGCGATGACCAGCTTGCGCGAGGGCAGGCGAAGCTGCGCGCGGGCTTCCGCTTTGTCGACTTCCATGGGTATTTCGTCCGCGAGCGGATGCCCGACATAGGTCACCGGCACGCCTGCCTTGCGGTAGATGTCCGGCTCGAAAGGAAACAGGGCGAGAACGTGATTGGCTGCGCGCGCGATCTTGCGCACGCGCCAGCGGCGCCACGCCCATACCGAGGGGCACACGTACTGGATCGTGGGGAGACCGGAAGCCTTGAGCCGGGACTCGAGATCGAGATTGAAATCGGGCGCGTCGACGCCGATGAAGAGCGAGGGACGCTCATCGAGCAGACGGTCGGCGAGCTGGCGCCGGATTCCGGCGATCTCCCGGTAGTGCCGCAGCACCTCGGCGTAGCCTCGGACCGAGAGCTTTTCCATGGGGAAATGGCTCTCGAAACCGCCGGCGATCATCTTCGGGCCGCCGATACCGGAGAACCGGAGCTGCGGTCGCCGCGCCTTCAAAGCGGCGACGAGGTGCGCGCCGAGCAGGTCGCCCGAGGCCTCACCGGCCACCATTCCGACGCGGTCTGGGTTGCCGGGCACGGCTTATCGCGTGATGCCGCGCTCGCAGCGGGCGAGGAAATCGACCATTTCCTGCACCGGAGGACACTGCCCAACCTGCGCCTGCAACTCGCGCTTCGCATCCTCGAAGCTGAGGCCCGAGCGATAAAGCGTGCGGTAGGCGCGCTTGATGCCGTTGATCGCCTCGGCGCTGAATCCGCGCCGCCGCAGCCCTTCCGCGTTGATGCCGTAGGGCTTCGCCTGGTCTCCGGAAGCCGTGACGTAGGGCGGCAGATCCTGGAGCAGATGGGTGCCGATGCCCGTGAAGCTGTGCGCGCCGACGCGCACGAACTGGTGCACCCCGGTCATTCCGCCGAGGATCGCCCAGTCGCCGATGTGGACGTGGCCGCCGAGCTGCGCGAGATTGGCGAATATCGTGTGGCTTCCGATCTGGCAATCGTGCGCGATGTGGACGTAGGCCATCAACCAGTTGTCGTGCCCGATCCGGGTGGCGCCCGCGTCCTGGATCGTGCCGCGGTTGATCGTCACGTATTCCCGGATCGTGTTGCCGTCGCCGATCTCCACCGTCGTATCCTCGTCCGCGTACTTCTTGTCCTGTGGCACGCCTCCGATCGAGGCGAAATGGTGGATCCGGTTGCGCGCCCCGATTTTCGTCCGGCCTTCGATGACCGCGTGCGAGCCGACCCAGGTGTTTTCCCCGATTTCGACGTGCTCCCCAATCAGGGTGTACGCGCCGACCGAAACGCCGGCCGCCAGTCGCGCAGCGGGATGAACGATTGCGCTCGGGTGGATCATGCGGATGCGTCGGCGGTCGGGCGCATGGCGCAGATGATATCGGCCTCGGTCACGACCGTGCCGTCAACTCTCGCCGTGCACGAGAACTTCCAGAACCCGCGCTTGTTGCCTTGGACGATCACCTCGATTTCGAGCTGATCGCCCGGCACGACCGGCCGCTTGAAGCGCGCATTGTCGATGCCGGCGTAGAAGTAGAGCGACTTCTCGGTCGGCTTGGTCCCCATCGTGCGGAATCCGAGGATGCTCGCCGCCTGCGCCATCGCTTCCAGGATGAGGACCCCCGGCATGATGGGACGGTAGGGAAAATGGCCCTGGAAATAGGGCTCGTTGACCGTCACGTTCTTGAGCGCAACGATGCGCTTGCCCGCTTCGAATTCACGCACGCGGTCGATCAGCAGAAACGGGAAACGCTGCGGAACGTGCTCGAGCACGCTCATGATGTCCATCTCATTCATTGCCTTCCCTTCCGTGCATGTGCTTTTCGAGCGCCCGCACCCGCTCGGCGAGCTTCGCCAGATGGCGCACGAGGGCGGTGTTGCGCGCCCACGAAGCGTTGTCGGCGAACGGGAACACGCCCGTGTACGTCCCGGGCTTGTGGATCGAGCGCGAAATCACGGTCGCCGCGGAGATATGCGTGTGATCCACGATCCGCAGATGGCCGAGTATCATCGCCGCGCCGCCGATGGTGCAGTAGCGGCCGATCTCGGTGCTTCCGGCGACCCCCGTGCAGCCCGCCATCGCGGTGTGCGCTCCGATGCGGACGTTGTGTCCGATCTGGATCTGGTTGTCCAGCTTGACCCCCTCCTCGATCACCGTGTCCTCGATCGCGCCGCGATCGATGGTCGTATTGGCGCCGATCTCGACGTCGTCGCCGATGCGCACGCCGCCGATCTGGGGAATCTTGATCCAGCGCCCGTCGTCGTTGGCGAGCCCGAACCCGTCCGCGCCGATCACGACTCCCGAGTGCACGATCACCCGCGCGCCGATGCGGCAGCCGTGGTAGACGGTCACCGACGGATAGAGCCGCGACTCCTCGCCGATCGAGCTGTCCTCCCCCAGGTGGCATCCGGCGCCGATCCAGGTGCGCTCGCCGACCTCGGCATGCTCGCCGATCACGGTTCCGGCGTCGATGCGCGCGCTCGCCGCGATCCTCGCGTTCGGCGCGACCTGCGCCGAGGAATGAATCCCCGGAGCCGGCGCCGCCGCGGGGTTGAGCAGCTGCGAGACGCGGGCGAAGTATGCGTACGGGTTATCGCACACGATGCGCGGCAGAGCGGTCAGTCCCTCCGCCTCGGGCGCGAGCACGACCGCTCCCGCCCGGGTGCCCGCGAGCTTTGCCTTGTAGCGCGGATTGGAAAGGAACGCGAGCTGGCCGGCTGACGCGTGCTCGAGCGATCCAACCTGTCGGATCAGAACATCCGGGTCGCCGGCGATGCGGCCCCCAAAACGCGAGACGAGCTGTGCGAGCGTGTAGGGACCGGACATGTCATCTCGGCGGCGGCTTGCTGCTCTCCAGCGCTTGAATCACCTTTTCGGTGATGTCGATGCGCGGATTTGCGTAGACCGCATCCTGGAAGATGATGTCGTACTTCTCCTGCTCGGCGATCTGGCGGATGACGCGGTTTGCCTGCTCGACGACCTGGGCCAGCTCCTCGTTGCGGCGCTGATTGAGGTCCTCGCGGAACTCTCGCTGCTTGCGCTGGAACTCTCGGTTGAGATCGGCGAAGTCGCGCTCCTTGCTGCGGCGCTGGCCTTCCGGCATGGTGACGCCGTTCTTCTCCAGATCCTCCTGGGCGCGCTTCAACTGCTCGGCCATCTTCACGAGCTCCTGATCGCGCTTTGAGAACTCGCTCTCGATCTTCTTCTGCGCCTTGATCGCCGGAGCGGCGTCGCGAAGGATGCGCTCGGTGCTGACGAACCCGATCTTGGTCTGCGCGAGCGCGGCCGCCGGCGCCGCTGCGGCGAGGATCAGGACGATCGAGAATGAGCGGAATGGAATCACGGTCGGGAAAGAGAAATCAGAATACGGTTCCGAAGGTGAATTGTAACCTCTCGATGCGGTCGCCCGGCTTGTCGTTCAGCGGCCGGGCGTAGGATAGCTTCAGCGGACCGACTGGAGAGCTCCAGGCGAGCGCCAGTCCGGCCGCATAGCGCAGATCGCTCAGGTCGACCTTCTGCTCTACGCCGTACGCCTGCCCTCCGTCCACGAACCAGGCGAGGCGCAGCGACTTGTCCTGGCTCGCGCCCGGCATCGGGAAGAGCAGCTCGGCGCCGACCGTAACCTTGCGGTTGCCGCCGAGCACTTCGTCGAAAGCGCCTCTCGGGCCGATCGAAAACGACCGGTAGCCGCGCACCGAGCCGGGGCCGCCGACGTAGAAATTCTTGAAGAAAGGGAGCGGCTTGTCGCCGATGCCGTTCGCATAGCCCAGCTCGCCGCCGAGGTAGAGCGTGTACGTGCGCGTGAGCGGTTGAAACCACTGCTGCTGTAGGACAAGGCGGTAGTACTCGAGGTCTCCCCCCGCGAGCTCGGAATTGGCGCGCGTGAGCGCTCCTTTGGTCGTCTGGATCAGGCTGTCGCGCGTATCGTAGGCCCAGCCGGCGGTCACGGCGCCGTACGTGTAGCGCGACCCGAACCCGTCGACGAACTTGAGGTAGCTGATCGGGCTGTCGGAGAAGGTCTCCAGCTCGACATCCTCGGCGTTGAGCCCGAGGCTGATCGAATTCGTCTCCGAGAGCGGGATTCCGAACTTGATTCCCCCGCCGAGGGTCTTCGTCGTGTAGCGGCCGACGGCGAGGCTGGTCGCGTTGGTGTCGCGCCGGTACACATCGAATCCCCGGCTCACGCCGTCGATCGTATAGTAGGGGTCGACGTAGGACAGTGAGTAGACGCGATTGACGCTGCCGCTGCTCACCGCGGCGGCGATGTATTTTCCGCTGCCGAAGATATTCGACTGGTTGATCGACGCGCTGAGGACGAACTTCTCGACGCTCGAGAATCCCGCGCCGATCATGACCGTGCCGGTCGGCCGCTCCTTCACCGCGAAATTGACGTCGACTTGGTCGGCGCCGCCTTCGACGGGCTGCGTATCGACGGTGACGTCGCCGAAATACTGGGTCCGATCGATGCGCCGGCGCGAGAGCTGGATCTTCGAGGTGTCGTAAAAGGCGCCTTCGAGCTGCCGCATCTCGCGCCGGATGACCTCGTCCCGGGTCTTGTTGTTGCCCGAGATGTTGATGCGGCGCACGTAGACCCGGCGGCCCGGGTCGATGAGGATCGTGAACGCAACCGTTCGCTTGTCCTTGTCGACTTGCGGCACGGCGTTGGCGTTGGCGAATGCGTAGCCGTCGTTGCCCAGGCGGTCGGTGATCGCCTTCGTCGTCTCGGTCAGCCTCTCCCGGGAAAAGACGTCGCCCGGCTTGAGCTTGACGAGCTTTTCGAGCTCCTCGCGGGACACGAGCATCTGGCCGGCAAGCTGGACGTCGGAAACCGTGTACTTCTCGCCTTCCGTGACGTTCACCGTGATGAAGATCGACTTCTTGTCGGGTGTGATGGAGACCTGCGTCGAGTCGATGCTGAAATCGAGGTAGCCGCGGTTGAGGTAGTGCGAGCGCAGCGCCTCCAGGTCCGCGGCGAGACGCTGCCGGGAATACTGGTCGTGCTTGGTGTACCAGGTCAACCAGCCGGGCGTGCGCAGCACGAACAGCTCGAGCAGCTCCTCCTCCTCAAAGGCCTTCGCGCCGACCAGGTTGATGCCCTGGATCTTGGCCACCTCGCTTTCGGTCACCGCGATGCTGATTCCGACGCGGTTTCGCTCAAGGGGCGTAACCGTGGTCTGCACCTCCGCGGCGTACAGCCCGCGCGCGAGGTACTGGCGCTTGAGCTCCTGCTCGGCGGTCTCGAGCACGGCGCGATCGAAAGTCCTGCCCTCGGCCAGCCCCTGCTCGCGCAGCACGCGCCGCACGACGTCTTCGCCGAATTCCTTGATCCCGGAAAGATCGATCTGGGCAATCGCCGGGCGTTCCTCGACGTGCACGACCAACACGTCGCCGTCCCGCTCGAGCCATACGTCCTTGAAAAACCCGGTCGCGAACAGGGCGCGCAATGCCTGCTGGGCCCTGTCTTCGGTCACCGTGTCGCCGACCTTGACCGGAAGGTAGTTGAAGACCGTGCCCGCCTCCGTGCGCTGCAGGCCTTCGACCCGAATGTCCTTGACGACGAATGTCTGGAAGGCTTGCGCCCACACGCCGAGCGCAGCGGCATACAGGCAGCAGGCAAGCACGGCCCGAATCCGCGTGCGCATCGATCAGCCGGATAGGAGGCGATGGAAGTCGTTGTAGAGTGCGAAGGCCATGAGGACCAGCAGCAGCGCCAAGCCCACGCGCTGTCCGAACTCCATGGCGCGCTCGGATACGGGCCCGCCTTTTATTATTTCGATCGCATAGTACATCAGGTGCCCGCCGTCGAGCAGGGGGATCGGCAGCAAGTTGAGCACGCCCAGGCTAATGCTGATCAGCGCAAGGAACGTGAGGTACGAGATCCAGCCGAGCTGCGCCGACTGGCCGGCAAAATCGGCGATGGTCACCGGGCCCGAAAGATGTTTCCATGACACTTGGCCGAGCAGCATCTTGCCCAGCATACGCAGGCTGAATACGGAAATGTCCCAGGTCTTCACGACCCCCTTCGCCAGCGCGTCGAGCGGCCCGTAGCGCGCCCATGTGATGGATCGCTCCGTGTCCGCGGGCGAAACGAAAGGGGCGGCGCCGATGCGGCCGATGCGCTCGCCGTTCGCGCTCACCGCCTCGGGCACGATGTCCACGACTCGATTCACTCCAGCGCGCGCGATCGTCAACTGCAGACGGTTGTCGGGGTTCGCCCGGATCACGCGCACGAGCGCATCCCAGCTATCCACCTCCTTGCCCGCGGCGTGAGTGACGCGGTCCCCGGGCTCGAGGCCCGCGCGCTCGGCGGGACTCCCGGCCACGATCCTGCCCATGACCGGCGCCAGGGGGGGGCGGTACAGCCGCAGGCCGATGCGCTCG
>JBFGLA010000033.1:0-14193 GCA_041576355.1 Burkholderiales bacterium | reverse complement strand
CTCGGTTTCGGCGCGCAGCACCTGGACCTCGGTCTCGCGCGCAGCGAGCGCGTCAATCGAGAAAAATCCCTTGGTCTCGAGCTCGCGCGCCCGCTCGAGCTGCTGCTGCGCAAGCGCCAGGCGTGAGCGCGCCGCCTCTACGGCAGCGCGCGCGCGGGCGGCGGCCAGCTCGTGGTCACGGCAGTCGATGCGTGCGACCACGGCGCCGGGCGCGATGCGCTCGCCGACTTCGACCGGGATCGCCTCGATGCGGCCGGGGATCTCGGCGGCGATGCGCGACTCGTTGAGGGCCACGGTCTGCGCCGAGGCTTCGCGCTCGGGATAAATTGCGACCTCGGCCAGCGGCTTGGTCGCGACCACGGGCGGCGGCTGGGCGTGTGCGAGTAGTGCGAGCGCGGCCGTGGCGAGCAGCGGGAAGATGAAACGCATCGTGAGTCGAAAATAGTAGCAGCGGTGATTCGGGATTTCTTGCCGGTGCCCCCGCTTTTCAGTAGCTTAGCCGCGTTGCAGGGTCCTGGCACGTTTGAAACGGCTCCGGGTAAGCCTCACTCGACGCCCTTGCGGAACGCGCCCAGCTCCCATTCGTCGCGCTTCTCGTCGTGACGCAGGATGTAGGTGTTGCCGTCGCTCGCTGCGACCCTGAAGTAGCGGTAATCGGGTCCGATCCAGCGGTCGAGCACGGCACGCACCTCGAGCCGACGCTCGCCGAGCGTGAACGCGCGCGGCTCCTCGGCGCCGCGATGGCCCGCGTAGCACTCGACTCGAAGCTTCATCGTCCGGCGCCCGCGCAACAACCGCGGGCGCGCTTAGAGCTTCGGCTCGCCCGGATGGGCGTAGGTCTTCTCGTGCACGGTTTGGCAGCCCACGCAGCGGATCGCGGTCGGATGGGCGTGCAGCCGCTCGAAGCCGATCTCGCCGCCGCAGTCGGCGCATTCGCCGTAGCGGCCGTCCGCGATGCGCGCCTGCGCCGCCTCGAGCGCACGGATCTCGCCCAGGTCGCGCGTGATCTCTGCGTTGTCGATATCGGAAAGCAGGTCGGCGGTCGCCTCGTCCGCGCTGTCGGTCACCGGACCGGCGAGCGCCCCGAAGCTCTCGTCGCGCGAGCGTGCCACTTCCTCACGGATCTCGGCGAGCAGCGCCTCGCGGCGCTGTTGGATGAGCGTTTCCAGCTCCTGCAGTTGCGTGCGGGTCAGCGCCATTACAGAGCAATCTACCGGTCACCTTGCGGCGCGGGTTGATCCCGGTCAAGCCAAGCGACGGTCCTAGGCCGGGTACACCGCTGCCGCTCAGGCGCTGATCGCGAGTCGATTGACGACGCGATCCACGCCGAATAACGCCCACGCGTCGAGCTCCGCGCGCCGGCGCTCGCTCTCGGAGCGAGCCGAGCCCTCCAGTGTCACGACGTAATTCGAGCAGCTTGCGCGGATCTGCTCGGGGTGCACGAGCGGATCGATTTCGAGGACGAGGTGCAGCGCTTCGACGACTTCGTCGTCGCCGTCGCGCTCGGGCGGAACGACCTCGAGCGCGTTGACCACGTCGCGGCAGCCGGGCGTCCACCACGCGAGCACGCCCGTGATCCTCATGTGCGAGAGGCTGCCCACGCGACCTTCGAGGACGATGACTCCGTCGCTGACCTCGAACACGATCTCGCCGCCCTGACCGTCGGACTGGCGCAACGTCTCGGTGCGCCCTTTCCTGCGCGTATGGATCGTGCAGTTGCGCAACTCCGGCATATCGAGCAGGAACGTCGCGAGCGCGTCGCGAACCTCGCCGTCGCCCTTGGGCAGCGCGGGCGCGATGCGCAGCCGATCGACCACGCCGCGGACGCCCTGCACCGCCGCGGCGTGCTCGAGGGCGAGCTTTTTCGCGGCGATGCTCTCGACCTCGCCTTCGAGCACGACGGCGCCGTCGGCGAGGTCCACGCGCAGGGGGAAACGGTGGGTGTTGATGCTGCGCTCGAGCGCGCCGCGCACGAGCTTGATCACTCGCTCTTTCTCGGTCGTAGGCATGCGAGTCGGGGTCCGGTCGGTTTGCACTCGGGAAGAATGGGCACTCGGTCCGATTCAGATCGAGCCCTCACAGAGTATCGCGCCGCGGCGCCTCCGCCTAGGGTTGGTCGCGGAACGGGAACTGCGATCAACCCCTTGGCACGCTTCATGCCTTAGATTGACACCGGTCAACACGGTGCTGGCCCGAAGAGGATAGCTTGAAAGCGGTCGGAGCCAGGCATCGACGAGGACCTGCACCTTCATGAGGATGGATACGAGCGCGCGCGAGTTCGAGCCCGCCTACCTTCGGCTCCTGCGAGGCGGCGAGCTCGCGTCCCGCGTCGAGCAGGCCTACCGGCGGCTCGAGGATTGCGACTTGTGCGCTCGCTATTGCTATGTCAACCGGCGCGCGGGGGGCAAAGGCGCGGTGTGCCGCGTCGGCGAGCGCGCGATCGTCGCGAGCTACGGCGCGCATCACGGCGAGGAGGACCCGCTGCGCGGCCGGCGCGGCTCCGGTACGATATTTTTTTCCGGCTGTAACCTGCGCTGCGTGTTCTGCCAGAACTGGGAGATCTCGCAGACGGCAATCGGGCGCGAAATGGCTCCTGTCGAGATCGCCGGCATCATGCTCGAGCTGCAGCGCCAGGGCTGTCACAACATCAACCTGGTCACGCCGAGCCATGTGGTGGCCCAGATCATTGCCGCGGTGCACGAGGCGGCAAAGCGGGGGCTACGGCTGCCGCTGGTGTACAACAGCAGCGGCTACGACAGCCGCGAGGCGCTCGCGCTGCTCGACGGCATCATCGATATCTACATGCCGGACATGAAATACGGCGATCCCGCTCTCGCGCGCCATTACTCCAAAGTGCGCAATTATGTCGAAGCGAACCACGTTGCGGTTCGCGAGATGCACCGCCAGGTCGGGGACCTCGTCCTGGACGAGAACGGCATCGCGGTGCGCGGCCTGCTGGTACGCCATCTCGTGCTGCCGGCGAACATCGCCGGGACGGACCGAGTGCTCGAATTTCTCGCCGGCGAGATCTCGCCCAATACCTACCTGAATCTCATGGACCAGTATCGGCCGTGCTATCGGGCGAGCGGGTACCCGGAGATCGAGCGGCCGCTCGCTGCGGAAGAGTACGCGGCGGCGCTAGACGCCGCGGCAGCGTTCGGCCTCGAACGGCTCGACCGTGCCGCCTGGCGCGGGACCGAGCGCGTGCGGCGCGATGCGTAGCATCGACTGCGGCGGAACCGCCCGTTCGCGCATCGGCGGCTTAATGGCTCGCCAGGGTCTTGCGCACCCAATCGAGCACGAGCGCAAGCCGCGGCGGCAGCAGCTCCTCGGCCTGCTCGAGCGACACCCAGCGCCATTCGTCGTGCTCGGGGCGCCCCAGCTCGGCGGAGAGCGGAAGCTTGACCTTGGCCTCGCCGGTCTCGGCAAGGTAATAGCGCGCGACCTTGCCGCCGGCGTAGGGGAGCGTATCCTGATGTGCGTCGTCGAACGGGAAGTCGAGATCGGTGATCCCCGTCTCCTCGAGGACTTCGCGTTTCGCGGCATCGAACTGGGTTTCACCCGGCTCGATCACGCCCTTGGGAAAATCCCAATTCGCGTAGGCGCGCAGGACGAGCAGGCGTATTCCCCGCTCGGTGCGGCGAAAGACCACCGCACCGGCGGAGCGATTCGGGACCGAAGGCACGATAGCAGTACTCGCAGCGAGGGCAAATTCTGCGCGCATTCTAAGGTCTTCCCGCTTGGCGCGACGCAACCGTCTGTTCCGCATACGGTTTCGACGGCGCCCTTGATTCCTGTCCGGGGACCTTCATGTACTGACCGTTATAGGGGTCCAACACTGTGAGTTCGCGAGAGATAAGAGGATGGATGCTCGGCGAGGCGCTGTCGCTTCTCGAGCAGGCCGATCGCCTGCAGCGGCAGTTTTTTCGCCTCGCATCGGCCGAAGGGCAGGTCTGGGAGCCGCCGATCGATATCGTCGAGACGGCCGATTCGCTGATCGTACACGTCGCGCTGCCCGGTGTGACGGCGGACTCGATCACGATCGGCATGGAAGCCGACGCCGTCACCGTCTCCGCGTTGCGGCCGTTCGCAGCAGCGGCGCCCGGCGCGGCGCGCATCCACCGCGTGGAGATTCCGTACGGCCGTTTCCAGCGGCGCGTCGAGCTTCCGATGCACGCGCTGCAGTTTTCCGGCGAGACGCTTGCCGGCGGCTGCCTCACGCTCACGTTCGCCAAGCGCGCCGCGAGCGCACTCGATCCTCGCTCCCGCGGAGAGTCAAAATGAGCTTCTTGACCCGTTTGCAGGACGCGCTGTCGCCCGATAAGGGCGCGCGCGCCCAGGCATCGAAGTCCCGTGATCAGGAGGCGGCCGTGAAACCGCTCCCCGAGGACGCGATCGCCATCATTCCGATGCGCAACACCGTCATATTCCCGGGGGTGATCGCGCCGGTGAGCGTCGGCCGCGAGACCTCGGTCGCCGCCGCGCAGGACGCGGTGAAATCCGAGCGGCGGGTCGGCTTCCTGCTGCAGCGCGATGCGACGCAGGAAAAGCCCGCGGCCGACGAGCTGTACTGGGTGGGCACCGCCGGACAAATCGTGCGCTACGTGACCGGCGCGGAAGGTGCGCATCACCTCGTCGTGCAAGGCCAGGAGCGCTTTCGGGTGCTCGAATTCCTCGACGGCTATCCGTTCCTCGTCGCCCGCGTCGCGTATGTCGAGCCGGGCGCTGCGGGCGAAGAGACGCCGAGCCCCGAGATCCAGGCACGCTTTCACCAGCTGAAAGAGCAGGCGGTCGAGGCCATTCAGCTTCTGCCCAACGCCCCGGCGGAGCTCGTCGGCGTGGTGCAAAGCGTGGAATCGCCGGGGCTGCTCGCCGACTTGGTTGCGAACCTCCTCGATATCACCCCCGAGGAGAAACAGGCGGTGCTCGAGTCCTTCGGATTGAGGCTGCGTCTGGACAAGGTGCTCGGTTTCCTCGGCAACCGCGTCGAGGTGCTGAGGCTCTCGCGCGAAATCGGCGAAAAGACGAAGAAGGAGTTCGACGAGCGCCAGCGCGAGCACGTGCTGAGGGAGCAGATGCGCCAGATCCAGAAGGAGCTGGGCGAGGGCGAGGACACGGCGGCCGAGATCGAGGAGCTGAAGAAGTCAATCGATGCGGCCGGCATGCCCGAGGACGTGGAAAAGCACGTGCGCAAGGAGTTGAAGCGCTTGGAGCGCATGTCCGAGGGCGGCGGCGAGTATTCGATGCTGCGCACCTGGGTCGAGTGGATGACCGAGCTGCCCTGGAAGGTGGAGCCGCAAAAGGCCATCGATATCGCCGAGGCGAGGCGCGTGCTCGACGAGGACCACTACGGTCTGGAGAAGATCAAGCGCCGGATCCTCGAGTACCTCGCGGTGCGCAAGCTCAACCCCGAGGGCAAGAGCCCCATTTTGTGCTTCGTCGGCCCGCCGGGCGTGGGCAAGACTTCGCTCGGACAGTCGATCGCACGCGCGACGGGGCGCGCGTTTCAGCGCGTCGCGCTCGGCGGACTGCACGACGAGGCCGAGGTGCGGGGACACCGGCGCACCTACATCGGCGCGCTGCCGGGCAACATCATCCAGGCGATCCGCCGCGCGGAGTCGAGGGCGCCCGTTTTCATGCTCGACGAGATCGACAAGCTCGGCATGGGCGGATTCCGGGGCGATCCGTCGAGCGCGCTGCTGGAGGTGCTCGACCCGGAGCAGAACTCGAAGTTCCGCGACAACTATCTCGGCGTCGATTTCGACCTGTCGCGGGTGATGTTCATCACCACCGCGAACATGCTCGAGACGGTACCCGGCCCCTTGCGCGACCGCATGGAAGTGATACAGCTCCCTGGCTACACCGAGGAGGAGAAGGTCGAGATCGCGAAGCGCTACCTGGTGAAGCGCCAGATGGAGGCGAACGGCTTGAAGCCCGAGCAGGCGACGATCGCTGACGCGGCACTGGTCGCGATCGTGCGCGATTACACGCGCGAGGCCGGTGTGCGCAATCTCGAGCGCGAGATCGGCTCGGTGCTGCGCCACGTCGCGATGCGGATCGCGGAAGGGAAGGCGGAATCGGTCACGATCGACGCGGCGGACCTGCACGGCGTGCTCGGGCCGCGCAAGTTCGAGGCGGAGACGGCGCTGCGCACCGGAATGCCTGGCGTCGCCACGGGTCTCGCCTGGACGCCGGTCGGAGGCGACATTCTGTTCGTCGAAGCGACCAAAATTCCGGGCTCGGGCAAGCTCATTCTCACCGGGCAGCTCGGCGACGTGATGAAGGAGTCGGCGCAAGCGGCGCTCACGCTCGCGCGCTCGCGGCTGGGCGAGGAACTGGAGAAGAGCGACGTGCACGTGCACGTGCCCGCGGGCGCGACGCCGAAGGACGGTCCGAGCGCCGGGGTCGCGATATACCTCGCGCTCGTGTCGCTCTTCACCGGCAAGGCGGTGCGCTCGGAGGTCGCGATGACCGGGGAGATCAGCCTGCGGGGACTCGTGCTCCCGATCGGCGGGGTGAAGGAAAAGACCCTCGCCGCGCTGCGCGCGGGGATCAAGACCGTGATGCTGCCCAAGCGCAACGAGAAGGACCTCGAGGATGTGCCCGCGGAAGCGCGCGAGAAGCTCGAGTTCGTATTCCTCGACACGGTCGAGGACGCGATACGCTGCGGACTGGGGATCGAGCCGGGTGAGTTGCGCCGGCGCGAGCCGCAGGCCGCTTAGGCCAACGACGATCGAGCCCGGCGCCGTGCCGGCATGGCGGCCGCCGCCGCGGAAGGAATATCCATGTACGACTACGTCATCGTCGGTGCCGGCTCCGCGGGTTGCGTGCTGGCGCGCCGGCTCTCCGACGATCCGAGCGTTCGCGTTTGTCTGCTCGAGGCGGGCGGCTCGGACGACAGCGTCTTTGTTCGCTGCCCCGCCGGCGTGGCGGCGATCCTGCCGACACGAATTCGGAACTGGGCCTACGAGACGGTGCCGCAGCCCGGATTGAACGGGCGGCGCGGCTACCAGCCGCGCGGCAAGATGCTCGGCGGCTCGAGCTCGCTGAACGCGATGATCTACATGCGCGGCCAGCCGCAGGACTACGACGGCTGGGCGGCGCAGGGGTGCAGCGGATGGTCGTGGCGCGAGGTGCTGCCCTATTTCCTGCGCGCCGAGAATCGCGAGGCGGGCGCCGGCGCGCTGCATGCGACAGGAGGCCCGCTCAACGTCGCGCGGCTGCGCAGCCCGAACCCGTTGGGCGCGGCGTTCATCGCCGCCGCGGCCGAGGCCGGCCTGCCGCGGAACGACGATTTCAACGGGCCGACGCAGGAAGGCGCCGGCGAATACGAGGTGACGCAGGAGAACGGAGAGCGCTGCTCCGCGGCGCGCGCCTACCTCGCGCCCGTGCTCGGGCGGCCGAACCTCGAGGTACTGACCGGCGCGCACGCGACCCGCGTTCTCTTCGAGGGACGACGCGCCGTGGGAGTCGCGTATCGGCGCGGCGGGCGGAGCGAGCAAGCGCGCGCCGGACGCGAGGTAGTGCTCGCGCTGGGCACGTTCGGCTCGCCGCAGCTGCTCATGTTGTCCGGGATCGGTCCGGCGGACGAACTGCGCGGGCTCGGTATCGAAATGGCGCACGAGCTGCCCGGCGTGGGGCGCAATCTCCACGACCACCCCGACTTCGTGTTCGTCTACCAGTCGCCGAGCAAGGTTCCGCTCGGACTGTCGCTCTCTGGCGCAGCGCGGGTCGTGCGCGCGATCGGCGAGTGGCGGGCGCGGCGCACCGGCATGCTGACGACGAACTTCGCCGAGACGGGCGCATTCCTGAGGAGCGACCCCGCGGCCGACCGTCCGGACGTGCAGCTGCATTTCGTGATCGGCATCGTAGACGACCACAACCGCAAGCTCCATCTCGGGCACGGCTACAGCTGCCATGTCTGCGTGCTGCGGCCGAAGAGCCGCGGCACGGTGCGACTCGCGGGCGTCGATCCGTTCGCGGCGCCGCTCATCGACCCCGGATTTCTCGCCGCAGAGGAGGATCTCGATACGCTGATGCGCGGCTACAAGATCGCGAAGCGAATCCTCGAGGCGCCGGCACTCGCGCCCTACCGCGGGCGCGAACTCTACACCGCTGCGGTAAATACCGACGACGAGATCCGCGCCGTGATCCGCACACGCGCGGACACCTTGTACCACCCGGTCGGCTCGTGCCGCATGGGCACGGATGAAGGTGCGGTGGTCGATCCGCAGCTGCGCGTGCGCGGGATCGAGCGACTGCGCGTCGCCGATGCCTCGGTGATGCCGGCCATCGTCTCAGGCAACACCAATGCGCCCGTGATCATGATCGCCGAAAAAGCGGCCGATTTGATCCGCGCCGCTTGAGAGTGGACGGGCGAGGGGTGCCGCGTCGGCCTTGCCCGACGCGCGGCGCTTTGGCGCGCCGCGAGCTTGCGCTTTCGGCATTCGATAGTCTATCTTTCCGCATCCGATTGCATGGATCACCGCGCGCAGACGCGGTGAACGAATAATGTGGGGGAGCCAGCGATGTTCGAGCGAGCCGGGCCCGTCGTCGCGGGTGACCCGCTGATGGCGTTGGAGCAGGCGCAGGCGCCTCTTCGGGTGATCGTCTTCCCGGGCGGCGCGAATCTTCCGCTGTGGGTCGCGGACGAGCGAGGCTTCTTCTCCCGCAACGGCGTCTCGGTGAGAGTCACGCCGACCCCGAACTCGGTGGCTCTCGTGCAAAGCCTCGCCGAGCGCACCCAGGACATCGCGCTCTCGGCGTTCGACAACATCGTCGCCTACCAGGAAGGCCAGGGCGAGGTCGCGCTCGACGCGCCGCCTGATTTCTTCGCTTTCATGGGATACACGCGCGGGACGCTGCGGCTGGTCGTGAATCCCGAGGTGAAGGGATACGCTGATCTGCGCGGCAAGACGCTCGCGGTCGATGCCAAGGCGACCGGCTATTCACTCGTTCTGCAAAAGCTCCTCCAACTGGGCGGCCTCGGCGAGGGGGACTACACGCTCGCCTCGGTCGGCGGCACGGCCACGCGGGCGCGCCAGTTGATGGAGAACCGGTTCGCCGGCACGATGCTCACGACGCCGCTCGAGCTCGCGCCCGAGGCAAAGGGCTATCGCCGGCTCGCGAACGCGATCGACGTCCTCGGGCCCTACCAGACGATCGTCGGCATGGCGCGCCGTTCGTGGGCGACGGAGAACCGGGGGCGCTTGCACGGCTTCATCCGCGCGTCGGTCGCCGCGATAGACTGGCTGTTCGAGCCGCAGAACCGCGCTGAAGCGGTCTCGATTTACCGCCGGAACCTGCCCGACCTCCCCCCTGCGACCGCGGAAAAGCACGTCGAGGCGCTCATCGGCGAGCACGAGGGCTTCGTGCGCGGCGGCTGCCTCGACGCCGAGGGCCTCCGCACGGTGCTCTCGGTGCGCTCCGAATTCGGACGCCCGCGCAAACGACTCGAGGAGCCCGCGCGCTACGTCGACGAGAGTTACTATCGAGGGGCGCTCGCGCGCTGAGCGAGCAAGACACCCCCACCGGAAGAGGATCGCATGACGAGCAAGAAAGCGAAGGAACCGAAAATCGTCCGCCCGGACGACATCGATCCGCAGCATCGCTGGGACCGGCCGCTGCAGGCGCCCGGTCGTACCCAAGTGGATTTCGAGGAGCGGGTCAACTTCCGGCGCCTGCACGACTACCGCCTCGCGCGCACGCGCGCTGCGCTCTCCGAATCGGGACTCGGCGCGCTGCTCTGTTTCGATCAGCACAACATACGCTATGTCACGAGCACGGTGATCGGCGAGTGGGCGCGCGACAAGCTCACGCGCTACGCGCTCCTCACCGGCAACGGCGATCCCTACATCTGGGATTTCGGCTCGGCGGCGAAGCACCACCGCCTGCATGCGCCGTGGCTGCACACCGACCACTGCCGCGCCGGGATGCTGGGGATGCGCGGCGCGGTCGGCGGCGACGTGGAGCTCTTTCGTGATGCGGCGAGAGAGATCAAGTCGATCCTCGACGCCGAAGGGGTCGGCGACATGCCGCTCGGGCTGGATGTCGTCGAGCCGCCGATGCTCTTCGAGCTGCAGAAGCTCGGCATCGAGGTGCGCGACGGGCAGCAGGTGCTGCTCGCCGCGCGCGAGGTGAAGAACATCGACGAGCTGACGCTGCTCAACATGGCTTCCGCCATGGTCGACGGCGTCTACCAGGACATCGCCGAGGCGCTCAAGCCCGGGGTCCGGGAGTCGGAGATCGTCGCGCTCGCCACAGGGCGGCTGTACGAGATGGGCTCGGACTGCGTGGAGGCGATCAACTCGATCTCCGGCGAGCGCTGCTCGCCGCACCCGCACAACTTCACCGATCGTCTCATCCGCCCCGGCGATCAGGCGTTCTTCGACGTCATCCAGTCGTTCATGGGCTACCGCACCTGCTATTACCGTACGTTCAACGTCGGCCGGGCGACCGACGCGCAGCGCAGCGCCTACCGCAAGGCGCGCGAGTGGATGGATCGCGCGATCGAGCTGTTGCGGCCCGGGGTGTCGAGCGACAAGATCGCGCGCGCGTTCCCGGAGGCGAAGGAGATCGGCTTTGCGAGCGAGATGGAGGCGTTCGGCCTCAACTTCTGCCACGGCCTGGGCCTCGGGCTGCACGAGCGGCCGCTGATCTCGCGCGTGAATTCGCTCAAGCATCCGATCGAGCTGAAGGCGGGTATGGTATTCGCGGTCGAGACCTATTGCCCCGCGACCGACGGCATCTCCGCCGCGCGCATCGAGGAGGAAGTGATCCTCACGCCCGAGGGAGCGAAGATCATTTCGCTCTTTCCGGCCGAGGAGCTGCCGATCGCCAACCCGTACAGCGGCAGTCTCGGCAAGACCTGAACGGCGCGGATGACATCCGCTTTCTCTTTCCCATCTTGAGAAGGATCCAATGAGCAAACCGAAGATCGGCTGGATCGGCACCGGCCGCATGGGCTACGAAATGGCCGCACGCCTCGCCAAGGGCGGCGCGGATATCCTGATCTGGAACCGCACGCGCGCCAAGGCCGAGCCGCTCGCGAAATACGGCGCGAAGATCGCGGACAAGGTCTCCGAGCTCGCAGCGTGCGACGCCGTGTTCTGCATGGTCTCGACCTGGGACGACGTGAAGGAGGTGATCGTCGGGCCGCACGGCCTGCTCTCGGGCGCGAAGGACACGACGCCGCGCATCGTCATCGAGTGCTCGTCGATTTCGCTCGAGGGGTCGGCCAAGCTGCGCCAGATTCTCGCCGAGCGGCGCATCGAGTACCTGGCGGCTCCGGTCTCCGGCAATGCCAAGGTGATCAAGGCCGGGCGGCTCACGTTCGTCTGCTCCGGGCCGAAGCCGGCGTTCGACGAGATGCTCCCGTACCTCAAGATGATCGGCCCGGCGGCGAGCTACGTCGGCGAAGGCGAGCTCGCGCGCATCGCCAAGATCTGCCATAACGTGATGCTCGGCGTGGTGACGCAATCGCTCGCCGAGATCACCGTGCTCGCGCAGAAGGCCGGGCTCACCCGGCACGCGTTTCTCGATTTCATGAACCAAAGCGTGATGGGATCGCCGTTCACGCGCTACAAGGCGTCCGCGTTCGTCAACCTCGATTTCAAGGTGACGTTCACGCCGCATCTGCTGCGCAAGGACCTCGACCTCGGGCTCGACGCCGGGCGCCGGTTCGAAGTCCCGATGCCGCTCGCCTCGCTCACGCGCGACCTGCTGCAGCAGATGATCGGGCACGGCATGACCGAGGAGGACTTCGCGACGCTGCTTCTTATGCAGGCGAAGGCATCGGGGATCGAACTCAAGCCGGAGAACGTGCCGGTCGGAGACGGATTGAGTTGAATACGGACGGCCGGATCGCCGGCCGACGCAACTTTGATATGGAGAGGAAGGTTACGCAGATGAAGGCATGGCTGAACTTGGCGGGAATCGCGCTTGCGAGCTGCGCGTTGCAGGCGTTCGCGCAGGCATATCCGGCAAAGCCGGTGCACGTGGTGATCTCGTTCACCCCCGGCAGCTCGACCGATATCGTCGGGCGTATCGTGATGCAGAAGGTCTCGGAATACTGGGGCCAGCCGGTGGTGGCGGAGAACCGCGCCGGCGCAGGCGGCTCGATCGGCACTGCGGCGGTGGCGCGGGCCGCGCCCGACGGCTACACCCTGCTCATCAACTCGTCGGCACACGCGGTTAACCCGGCGATCTATGCCAAGCTTCCCTACGACACGCAGAAGGACTTCATCGACATCACGCCGCTCGCGGTGCAGCCGAACGTGCTCGTGGTGGCGCCGACCTCGCCGATCAAGTCGCTCGCCGACTTTGTTGCGGCGGCGAAGGCGAAGCCGGGCGCGATCAACTTCGGCCACGCCGGGATCGGCAGCGGCACGCACCTCAATACCGAGAAGTTCCTCGCGGCATCCGGGATCCAGGTCACCCAGGTGCCGTTCAAGGGCACCCCGGAGGTGATCACGGCGATCTTCAGCAACTCGGTGGACTGCTACTGGGCGCCGATCTCGGCCGCGCTGCCGCACGTCCGCAGCGGCAAGCTGCGGCCGCTCGCGGTGAGCACCGCGAAGCGCAGCACCCAGCTCCCCGACGTGCCGACCACCGGCGAGGCGGGCGTGAGGGGGGCGGATGCGCCACTGTGGTTCGGGCTGTGGGCGCCCGCGGGAACGCCCGCGCCGATCGTCGCTAAGATCTCGGCCGACGTGAGAAAGGCGCTTGCCGATCCCGGCGTGAAAGACAAGCTCGGCAGCCTGGGTAACGACACGCTCGACATGTCGCCCGAGGAGTTCGCCAAGTTCGTGCGCGACGAGACCGAGACGTACACGAAAGTGATCAAAGCGGCGGGGATACAGCCGCAATAACCGCCGAACGGCGGCCGGGGTGCTCGCTCAGCCCCCGGCCAGCTTGGCGAGCCAGGCGTCCGCGACGCCGTCCGAAGGCGCGCCTATCGACCTCAGTGCCGCTGCGCACGTGTCTAAAGACCCTGTCACTAGCATCGCCATTCGCACGAACTCTCCTTCTTGGACTAGAGCTTTTGTACTAGAGCGACCCCAATAGTTTTTGCAGTAAAGTGCCGCTCGGGAACGCGCTTAGCGCCTAGTCCGCGAAACACATAAGACGCATTCCGGCACGCTCCGGACGGGACTTTCGCGCCGAATCAGCGCCGCGACCAATAACGACGATCCTGGGCAACAGGAGGGGACGATGCGTGCTGCGGCGGTGACAAAAACGATTCGCCTGATCTTCGTAGTGGGAATGCTCGCCTCGCTCGCGAGCTGTGGCGGTGGAGGCGGCGGCGGCTCTTCGGACGGCGCAACGGGCCCGGCGCGCTCGGGACCCCACATCGTCTCTTTCAATCCCGCGAGCGCCTTGCCCGGCGCGAGCGTGACGATAAGCGGCGCGAATTTCAATCCGACCGCAGCCAGCAACACCGTCCAATTCAACAACGGGACACCGGCTCAGGTGACGAGCGCGAGCGCGACCCAGCTCATCGTCACGGTTCCGGCAAACGCGACGTCGGGCCTGATCTCGGTCGCGACGTCCCTCGGAACGGCCTACTCCACCGTCGCCTTCACAGTGCTCACGCCCGCCAGCGCGCCGCCGCCGGCGCCCGGAGGCGTGTCCGCCGCGGCAGGCAGCGGGCAGAACACGATTTCATGGACTGCGGTGAGCGGAGCCAATTCGTATAACGTCTATTGGTCGACCACGCCGGGCGTGACGAAGACCAACGGAAATCGGATCGCCAATGCGACGAGCCCCTACGTTCATACGGGGCTGACCAACGGGACCACGTACTACTACGTAATCACGGCGGTCAACACCGCGGGCGAGTCGGCTGAGTCCGTCCAGGTGAGCGCGTCACCGGTGCTTGCGATCCCGGCTGCGCCCACCGGAGTGTCGGCGGTCGCGGCGAATGGGCAGAACACGATATCCTGGAACGCAGTCGCGGGCGCGACGTCGTACAACCTGTACTGGTCGACCTCGCCCGGAGTGACGAAGACTACTGGAACGAAGATAACCCTTGTTACGAGTCCCCATGTCCACGGGGGGCTCAGCAACACACTGACTTACTACTACGTCGTCACAGCCCAGAATAGCGCCGGCGAGTCGCCCGATTCCGCCCAGGTCAGCGCGACACCCACGGCTCCGGCGGTGCCGCCCGCGGCGCCCGGCGGCGTCGTCGCG